>NZ_JBSRDC010000060.1:0-57791 GCF_055145285.1 Salinivirga sp.
ACAGCCATAATTTTAAACACCGCCCATATGTTAGAAAAACAAAAGTAGTCCCCCAATTGTAAAAAACAAAATCATAATGCACTCAATGGAAGTTATTTATGCGTTTGTGTTTTCAAGTTGGGTTAATTTACTAATAATTAAGGAGAACGCAAAATAAAAAAGGGCTGCCCAATACTTTTTGGACAGCCTCTTTTTGTACGATGTATTTTTTTAAAGTGAATTTAATTCGTTTGTAATTTTTTCTGCTTTATCTTCCTGTTCCAGGTTTTGATAAACTGCTGCCAAAGATTTTAGCACTTGTTTTTCTTTAGGATTGGCTTCATAAGCTTTTTCAAATAAATTCTTTGCTTTTGTGAACTTATCGTTTGCCTTTTCAATTTCTTTTTTATATTCCTCAGGTTGTTTTTCGCGCAATGATTCTGCACTTTGAACTATTTCTGCACCTTCTTTATAAGGTTGCATTCCCTGTTTAAGATAAGCTACAGCAAGTTTTTTACTTATTCTTCCGTATGACGGAAAGGCTTCATGACCTGCTTTTAAAGTTTGAAAATATTTTTCATCTTCCTCAAGCTTATCGTAAGCAAGTGCTTTGATATAGTATACCAAATGAGATTTTTTGTGTTTAAGCTCAATGGCTTTATTTGCGTAAGGAATTAATTCATTAAATTTACGGGATTTGTAACCGGCAATTGTAGCATTGTAATAAACTGCTGTGTCGGTTTCACCCTGAGCCTTGTATGCTTTTATAGCTCGTGTGTAATCTAGAAAAGCTTTTGGGTAATTGTTTGCTTCGTAGGCTTCTGCGGCCATTTTTTCGTATCCTTTACCTGTTTGGGCAAAGACCACCAGACCTGTCATGAGTGCTGCAATGAATAAGAGAATTCGTTTCATAGTATATTTATTTAATTTGACCACAAATAAAATATTTCAAGTTGAATAAATCAAAATATATTACAGCGAAAATTGTGCCTCTTTGATAAACAGCTGTTCAAACCTTTTATTTATTAATGTTTTTTACATAAAAAAACGGAACAAAGTTCCGTTTTTAATTCACCATTTGCAGTAGTTTAGTTAGGTTGTACTATTCCACTTCTTATGGAATCAACAACATTGGTGAGTTTCTTTATATGGCTTTTATCATAATACACGTCTGCTTTTGCTGTCAATACTGTTTTTCTTTCACTTTCATTGGTGATAGATTCAACTTCGGAGCTGACCAGCTTAAAGTTTTTATAAATTGTATTGATTCTTTTAAGGGCACTTAGGGCTTTATTTACATCCTGGCTTTTTTTGTAGGTAGAAAGAAGTTGTATGAGTGATTGTAAAGACATCTTTTGGTCGGTTATACGATCGATAATTTCTTCATTTTTGGGAGCCAATTTCGCATGCTGGGTAGCAAGATATAGCCCTTCTACCCAACCTCCGGCGATGAGCAGTGCGGCGGTTTCGGGTCTGTCGTTTTCTTTCAGGAAACCATCTGAGTTCATGAATGTTTCTGAGATGATATCCATAAGTGAGTCACGGTTATTAATATTATTTTCAAGTCTGCTAATTATTTCCTGATCAATTGCGTTTAATATGCCCAGGTTTTCTGCTAATTTTTTGGCTGCAGCCATATATTTAATAGCTACCTGCGACTGATCGAAAATACTTGCATAACTAATATCTGCACTGTATACGCCGAGGTTCATGGCAAGTTTGTAGGTGCTTACATAGTTATTTTGATTTTCGGTAGGATTAAGTAAGTGGGGTGTATAGTCTACACCACTCCTTTTAATAAGCATGGCAGTTTCAATGGGAGAGGGAAGAGAATAAAAAACCTGTTTGGCTTTGTTAAAGTCCTTTTTTAATTGCTCTGCTTTTTTCTGGCTCTCACTGGCCAGGTTTTTTTCGATTTTTTTCGATTTATCCTGAACACATGCGCTGATCATAAAAAACGATAAGGCTATGATTGTCAAGAGCCTGAGAACCTTTGGCATAATTATGTACAATTTTAGTTTCCGTAAAATTAAATAAATTTAGGGAAATATAAAACAACTAATCGTTTTATGCAAGCAACACAAAAACATTATTTTTGTAAAAAATTTGCATTATGGAAAATAAAAAGATAAATAAAAGTATTATTGAGGGGCTGAATGCTAAAACGAAAGATAAACAGCTAAAAGCAATTGAAGATATACGGAGTGGTGGAAATGTGGCATATTTACCTTATTTGGCCAATGTGTATGTAAAAACAGTGAGCAGTGATGTAAAAGATAAAATTTCTGCTGTATTTCAGGATATTAAGCATACTGATGGGGCAGAAACAATTGTTACGCTTTTAAGAAACACATCGAATGCTGATTTGAGGTCAATGCTACTTACGGCATGCTGGTCTTCGCGTCTTGATTTTAGTCAATACCTGCTTGATTTTGTCGATATTGCCCTGGAGTGTGATTATTTGGTAGCTTTTGAGGTTGTAACTGTGGTTGAAAACTTTGAAACTGCACCTCCTGAAGCTGAATTGGAAGAGGCTATTGGTCGTTTGCGTGGATCTGTGGGTTCGCAACATTTTTCCAAAAGAGAGTTATTGCTGGACATGATGCATGCCCTTGAAGATTTTAAAAAGTAATCAAAAAAAAATCCTCCGTGTGGAGGATTTTTTTTGATATGTCGTAGCATTTAAACGTGATTCGAAAAATATTTCATGAATTGTGATCTTTCGTACATTTCAGGATTTTCGATTTTATCGTAATTTAATTTGCCACGGAAATTTTTGAGATTTTCAAATCCTTTGTTGTCCATCCAGGTGTTGAGTTCCTCGACCATGTCAGGAATAATTCCAGTTCCGTTTTTGTAAACGCTTGAGCAAATCTGTACGGTTGTAGCTCCGGCGAGGAGCAATTTTATCATTGCTGGGGCGTCGTGTACTCCTGTGGATGCCGATATATCCAGACCATGTATTTTTCCGGATGCAATGGCAACCCAACGTAATACCTTTCTTAAATCACCTGGGTTCGAGAAGACTTCAGCACTTTTCAGTGAGAGTTTCTCAATATCAATATCGGGCTCGTAGAACCGGTTGAAAAGGGTAACCCCATTCACACCATCTGCGTTGAAGCGGTTCAATACTGCAAGCAGGTTCGTGAATTGTTGTGAGATTTTGAATATTAATGGAATGCTGGTCGTTTTACGTAATTTTTGGAAAAGCTCATGATAAACCAATTCATACTTTTCTGATTTTTGATTGCGGTCGAGTGGTAAAATAAACATATTGACTTCCAGTGCATCAGCTCCTGCGTCCTGAATGGATTTTGCAAAGCTAATCCATTCAGATGCTGTAATACAGTTGATGCTTGCTATAACAGGAATATCTACCGCTTTTTTAGCTTCACGAATGAGGTTCAGATAATCGTTAAGGCTATTGTCTTTTGTGTATTCCTTAATGTAGTCTGCAGCTTCTGGATATTCATTTGTTTCATTGCTGGCTATTGTATTTTGTGCCTCAAAAGAAATTTGTTCTTCGAAAAGGCTTTTAAGTATAACCGCACCTGCTCCTTTTTCAGCAATGTCTTTAATTTTACTTACACTGTCTGTTAAGCCTGAGCTCCCTACTATGAGCGGGTTTTTGAGTTCAAGTCCTGCAAATTTGGTTGTTAGATCAGCCATAATGTATGTTTTAATTTTTTTTACAAATTAAGCATTTTTTCAGTAATTGCGGGCTCCAAAGATGGAACTTCCTACGCGTATAATAGTGGCTCCCTCTTCTATGGCAATTTTGTAATCCTGAGACATGCCCATGGATATTTGATCGAATTCTGCTCCAAAATTAGTTTTGATTTGTTCAAAAACTTTTTTGAGCTGTTGAAACTCTCTTCTGATCTGGGCTGTATCGTCTGTAAATGTTGCCATTCCCATTACTCCTCTGAATTTTAAATTTTTTAATTCAGACAGGTTATGTTCCTTTATCATGGCTGAAAACTCCTCGATTGAGAAGCCAAATTTAGTCGATTCCTCTGCAATATGGAATTGCAGAAGGCAATCGATCACCCGCTCATTTTTTTTTGCTTGCTTTTGTATTTCTTTGGTTAGTTTAAACGAGTCTACTGCATGAATCATATGCACAAACGGCGCAATGTACTTGACTTTGTTCCGTTGCATATGTCCAATCATATGCCAGCGGATGTCATCGGGCAATTCTGGTTGCTTGTTTTGCAACTCCTGGGCCTTATTCTCGCCAAAGTCTCGTTGGCCGGCTTCATAAGCCTCTAAAATATCTGAAACAGGTTTGGTTTTGGATACAGCTACTAACGTTATTTTTGGTGAGGTTTCGTCTTTTACCTTTTGTAGATTTTCTTTTATTGACATGAAATTACGCATTTACACTTAGCACAAATCCTACCCCATGAATGTTTTCAATTTTTATGTTTTCGTCCGTTTTGAGGTATTTACGTAGTTTTGTGATGAATACATCAAGGCTTCTGCCATTGAAATAGTCATTTTCTCCCCATATTTTGGTGAGCATTTCTTCCCGCTTCACAATTTCGTTCATGTTGTCGCAAAGCATTTGTAATACATCTGCTTCCCTTTTGGTCATTCTGCGTTTTTCTGAACTGCTTTTTAGTTCAAGATTTTTACAATCGAAATTAAAGTCACCTATATCGTAGGTGCACTCGTCCTCACGGCTTTTTGTCGTGCGTTTGAGTAAAGCATTGATTCTAAGAAGCAGCAGTTCGTTATCGAATGGTTTGGCTATATAATCATCTCCCCCTGCATTGAAACCAGAAACCTGGTCATCTTTCATGTTTTTTGAAGTCAGAAAGATGATGGGGATATCGTTGTCAATTGCCCTTATTTTTTTTGCAATTTCATAACCGTCTTCTTTTGGCAATATTACATCAAGTATCACCAAATCAATCGGTTGGTTTTTAAATAGATCCATTCCTTCCTGTCCGTCTTGTGCTGTATGTACTTCGTATCCTTTAGCATTAAGTGCATCAGATACCATAACGGCTTCTGCAGGATTATCCTCTACGATTAGTATAAGTGTTTTCTCTAGCATGGTAATTAGCTTTCGTTGACTATTTTATGGTAATATAACTGTCCTTATTCAAATTCTAATTGAAAATTTCTACTAAATTACGAAAAACTTATTTTTTTTAACAAGTCTTTAACAGGGTTTTATCAACTTTTTGAGCACTTTCATGTAAAAAGTCAGTTACAGTCGGCTTTTTAGTTGAGAAAATTATTCAAATATTTTATTTTTAATGGCCTCTTCAATAATTTTTTGATGATCGAATGCCAAATTTGGCAAATTATTTAGTAAAAACCATTTTGTTTTGGCCGCATCATCCCCAGGTTTGGCTTTTTCTGTCAGATCCGGGTCGATTTTGGCATAAAATACTGTACTAATGGTTCTCCCCCGGGGATCTCTGTCGGGCTCAGAAAATGTTTTAAATTGTTGCAGGTTTTTTATTGCTAACCCAGTTTCTTCTTTTAATTCTCTTTTTGCGGCTGTTTCGAGCGTTTCGTTCTCGTCTACAAATCCGCCAGGGAAAGCCCACTTACCCTGAAATGGTGTTTTTTTGCGTTCAATTAAAAGCACCTGGCTGTTTGCTTCATTTGTCATCAGAATGATATCGACTGTAACCGCAGGCCTTGGATATTTATAGGCATAAGTCATTAATAATCTTTCTTGTCAAAATTTTCATTCTTCGATTTTCTGTACTGAATGATTGCGAAAACGATCACTATCAATACAAAGGCTGCCATCAAGTATGGAAAAAATACTGGCATTTTAGCTTTTTTTGATTTTTACAGCTGTACCATAGACCAAAATTTCTGAACATCCCTGCATAACCAGGGAAGTCATAAACCGGATATTAATTACTGCATCGGCTTCGAGTTTGGCTGCTTCATCGTTCATTCTCTGCAGCGCTTGCTCGCGGGCATGTGCCATTAGTTTGGTATATTCATTCACTTCTCCGCCAACCAGATTTCTTAGGCCTGCGAAAATGTCTCTTCCCAAATGCCTCGCCCTTACTGTACTTCCTCTTACAACGTCAAGTGTTTCTTCTATTTGGTATCCGGCAATATGTTCTGTATTTACATTTATCATGGCATTAGATTTTAAATCGTTTAATCACTCTTAAATGATGTGTATATTGGTTAAGTGACTTGTTGTATATTCCCTGATGGTCGATTGGGTCGATTCTAACTTCTCCTGATGCATGTACAATTTTTTTATCACTGGTTAATATGCCAGTATGTGTAATTTTACCTTCTTCATTGTCGAAAAAGCATACATCGCCTTCTTGAGCTTCTGATAAAAATGCAATGGTTTTTCCATAACTTACTTGTTCGCTGGCATCGCGTGGCAAAAGAAAATTAAAAAGCTTGAATGTGTTCACCACTAAGGCCGAGCAATCGATGCCCATGAGCGTGCGTCCGCCCCATAAATAAGGCGCTCCGAGCAGAGAAGCTGCAATTGTTGATGGCGTTTGCGTGATTTCTGTTTTACCTTCGATTAGTTGGAAGGACTGATTGGCTATTTTGCCATGCGATTTGTTTAAGAAAGGCAGCGTGCTGGCCATTGACAGCACCAGCTTTTTTTCCCCTAATTTAATAAGGCTAAATGGAGATGTGACTTTGGGATGGTTGGCAGATTGTAATGTTTGGTATTCTTCATGCGAAATAAGCGTCAATGTTCGTGTGTCGATCCAACCAAGATATTGGTCCAGATCAGTATAGATAAAAAACCAGGAGCCTTTTTGATCAACAACCTTACAGGTCTCGCCAAAGAGCATTTGCGTCACAAGTTCTGACGATTCAGCTTTTGTGGCTCTAACAGCTATTTGGCTTAATGTACAGACACCATATTTCATGGTTTAAATTTTAAAGCATTTATAATTCAGCCGGGTAAATGTACATGCTATCATTTGTAAATGCAAGAAAAATAGTGGTGCATGTGCATTATATGGTGTATGACAAGGGTAATTATCTTCATCCGTTTATAATTTTGATTTTAATGGTCTCACGAAAACCTTCGTTAGGAGCTCGCCAAAGCTATGCGAAGGTGCAGTCTCGCTCTGCCGTGCGCGTTCGCTGAAGCTATTGCGTTTCGCCTGCGGCAAGCCTATGGCGACTGAAGAGAAGCGAAAGCTTCGCGAAGGCCCGTGTGTCAAATTTTTTGTCATGGCTCGGTTCATGTGTCTAAGATCATTTGTTTTTCTCAAAAAGTTGGTTATTTTTGAAAGCAATAAAATGAAGATCATTTTATTTATGAAAAAGATTTATTTCCCCGGTATGTATTACTTCGTTATTGCCATCAACGTGGGATTCCAGAAGCGTTTTGGTGGTCTATAATACCGGATTGTTATTTTCACTTATTCTGTCTTAGAAAATAAATCAATCATAACTAAAAATATAATTCGATGCAAAAACTTTTATTGGGTGACGAGGCTATTGCACAGGGTGCGATAGATGCTGGTATGTCTGGTGTTTACGCCTATCCTGGTACGCCTTCAACCGAAATAACCGAATATGTGCAGGCGAGTAAGCTTGCAAAAGAAAGAAAAATACACAGTAACTGGGCAGCAAACGAGAAAACAGCCATGGAAGCTGCGCTGGGTATGGCTTATGCCGGTAAGCGAAGCATGACCTGTATGAAGCATGTAGGTTTAAATGTGGCCGCCGATAATTTCATGAATGCTGCCATTACAGGCGTTAATGGCGGTATGGTAGTTGTCGTGGCCGATGACCCGTCGATGCATTCATCACAGAATGAGCAAGATTCGCGTTTTTATGGCAAGTTTGCCATGATTCCTATACTGGAGCCTTCAAACCAGCAAGAGGCTTATGATATGGCTTACGGAGCTTTTGATTTATCGGAGAAATATAAAATTCCCGTAATGATTAGGATTACAACCCGTATAGCACACTCGAGAGCTGGTGTTATTACTAAAGAATTGAAACCACAGAATGACCAGTCACTGCCGTCTGATGCCCGCCAGTTTGTTTTATTACCTGCCATTGCCCGCAAGCAATATAAAGGGTTACTGGGGAATCAGAGTCATTTTATTGCGGAATCTGAAAATTCCGCTTACAATCAGTATTTTGAAGGCAGTGATAAAAGCATGGGTATCATAGCCTGTGGCTTGGGCTATAATTATTTGCGTGAAATACTTCCCGAAGGTGCGTGCAAATTTCCGGTGCTTAAAGTGACACAATACCCTTTGCCGGAGAAACAGGTAAAGCAGCTTGCTGAAGAAACAAAAAAGTTGTTGGTGATAGAAGAAGGCTACCCGTTGGTAGAGGAAATGATTAAAGGATTCTTAGAAAAAGAACCTGTAACAGGCCGTTTGGATGGTACCTTACCACGCGATGGAGAGCTGAATGCCGATATTGTAGCTGCTGCATTGGGTATTCAAACAGGCAGTAAAGAAAGTAAAATTCCTGATTTTGTGGCCAATCGTCCGCCAAGCATGTGTCCGGGATGCAGCCACATTGATGTTTATAATGCATTAAATGAAGCATTGGCTCCATTTGGTCAAGGACGTGTTTTTTCGGATATAGGTTGCTATACCCTGGGAGCATTAGAGCCCTTTAATGCCATTAATACCTGTGTAGACATGGGCGCCTCGGTAACCATGGCAAAAGGTGCAGCAGATGCCGGTTTGGTTCCTGCGGTTACAGTTATTGGTGATTCTACTTTTACGCACTCTGGAATGACAGGTTTGCTGGATGCAGTAAATGAGAATTCCCCGATTACAGTTATTATTTCTGATAACGAATCGACATCAATGACCGGAGGGCAGGACTCTTCAGCTTTAGGCCGCATAGAATCTATTTGTCAGGGTTTAGGCGTAGATCCTGAACATATTCGTGTGTTGAATCCAATCAAGCGCAATCATGACGAAATGATAAAAGTGATGCAGGAAGAGTTTGATTATGATGGTCCGTCTGTGATTATTCCGCGGCGCGAATGTATACAAAAAGCGGCTCGCAGGAGAAAAATGGAAGCTAAACAAAAAGCAAAAAGTTAAAAATCCTAAAATCTGAATATAATGAAAACTGATATCATATTAGCCGGTGTAGGTGGTCAGGGAATTCTTTCTATTGCTGCTACACTTGGTACTGCAGCACTTGAGAACAACTGGTACCTGAAACAGGCAGAAACACACGGTATGAGCCAGCGGGGAGGCGCCGTTGTATCGCACCTCCGCATTTCGGACAAACCGATTTATGCAGATCTTATTCCAAAGGGTAGTGCCAATGTAATAATTTCAGTTGAGCCTATGGAATCACTACGCTATGTAGATTACCTGTCCGAAGATGGTTACTTGGTAACCAATACAAAATCATTTGTAAATATTCCTAATTACCCCGATGAGGAAAAGCTAATGAAGCATATTAAAGCGCTGCCAAATGTTGTAGCAATAGATGCTGATCAAATTGCCAATGATTTAAAAGCCCGTCGTAGTTCCAATATTGTGATGCTGGGTGCTGCTGCTCCTTTTCTTAATATGGAACTTTCGATACTCGAAAGTGGATTGAGGCAAATATTTGGTTCAAAAGGAGAAGAAATTGTAGAAATGAACATGAAAGCCCTGCATGCAGGTTATGAATTTGCAATGGAGAATAAATAGTAACTCGAAACCTATTAATAAAAAAAACCGGCCTCAGAATGAGCGCCGGTTTTTTGTTTATATGGTCAATTTATATGATAATGTTTATCCAAAATAATCTCTCATGCGTTCAAAGATGCTTTTTTCTTTCTTCTTGGGTTGTGGCTTAAAGTTTTCGGATTCCTTTAGCTTTTCAATGATTTTACGTTCTTCACGACTGATTTTTTCTGGCAACCATACATTAATCTGCACCAGCATGTCGCCGCGGCCATATCCATTAACTTGTGGAATTCCTTTATTTCTGAGTCGTAATATTTTGCCTGATTGTGTGCCCGGGTCAATTTTGATCTTTACCTTACTTTCCACAGTAGGGATTTCAGCAGTAGTGCCCAGAATGGCATCCGGCATACTTATGTAAAGGTTGTAAATCAGGTCGTTGCCATCGCGTATAAAATCTTCGTTTTCTTCTTCTTCTATTACAACAAGCAGGTCGCCGGGAATACCACCTCTGCGGGCGGCGTTGCCTTTACCATTTACGTTGAGTTGCATGCCCTCGGTTACACCTGCAGGAATTTTAATGCTAATAACCTCTTCATCTTTTACAATACCTTCTCCGTAGCAGGTTGTGCATTTTTCTTTAATACTTTTACCTTCACCACCGCATGTTGGACATGCTCCTGTGGTTTGCATTTGTCCGAGGAAAGTGTTCGAAACGCGTGTTACCCGTCCACTACCGTTACATGTAGTACATGTGCTGTAAGCTCCGTTTTTAGCTCCTGAACCACTACAAGATTTACATTCTGTGTATTTTTTTACTTTCACCTTTTTCTCCACTCCATTTACCATATCCTGGAGTGTGAGTTGAACACGAATGCGGATATTTGAGCCTTTATTTACTCTCTGACGGCTACGGCCGCCTCCAAAACCTCCGAATCCGCCAAAATCTCCAAATCCAAAGGCATCGCCAAAGATGTCACCAAATGAACTGAATATATCATCCATACTCATGCCGCCACCGCCGAATCCACCGGCTCCTTTGACGCCGTCATGTCCAAATTGATCGTATCGTTGTCGCTTGGTGTCGTCACTCAAGACTTCATAAGCTTCAGCAGCCTCCTTAAATTTGTTTTCGGCTTCTTTATCGTCCGGGTTTTTATCCGGGTGATATTTGATGGCCATTTTTCGGTAGGCTTTTTTTATCTCATCTTTTGAGGCATCGCGTGAAATACCTAATACTTCGTAGTAATCTCTTTTACTCATAATCCTTACTTTCTGTAATTGCGCCGCTTATTCTCCAATGACAACTTTGGCAAATCTAATAACCTTATCGTTGAGTTTGTAACCTTTTTGAATTACATCTACCACTTTACCTTTTAGTTCTTCTTTTGGAGCAGGTATTTTTGTCATGGCTTCGTGCACATCAGTGTCGAACTCCTGATGCATGGCATCAATCTCTGCAACACCTTTTTGTTTCACAAAATCTTTGAATTTTTGATCGATAAGCTGCATTCCTGCCTTAATGGCATCTTTGTCTTCTGCAGCTTCAATTGTTTCTATTGCACGATCCATATCGTCTATTACCGGCAATAAATCTATTAGCACATCTTCGCCAGCTGATTTTAGTAAGTCGGCTTTTTCTTTTATAGTGCGTTTGCGGTAATTGTCGAACTCAGCCTGCAACCTTAGGTAGCGGTCGTTAATTTTTTCAACTTGTTCGCCCAGTTCCTGAATCTTTTCTTCTTTAGGATCTTTCTTTTTTGATTTTTTGCTGCTTTTACTCTTGTTGTCTTTTGAAGAATTCTTGTTGTCTTTTGATTTATCTTCTATATCAGAAGATTCTTCTTTATTATCGTTTTTATCTTTTGCAGCTTCTTGTTTTTCTTCGGTTTTTGAATGATCCTTATCAGAAGATTCTGGCTTACCATTACTGGTTTGTTGCTGTTTTTTTTCTTCTTCTTTTGGGTTCGATTTATCTACCATAATGATATCTTCTTTATTTTGTATCAATGCAGGGTATCAAAACTCCTGCCAAATCAAAATATTTTTGTCAACTTGTCAGAAGTGCCTGCAAATGGCTGTTTTTAGATAGACAGGTGACAAGCTGTCCCGTTTGCAAAACTCGATATTTTTTGGTTAATTCACTTGATTTTACACAAAAATTTAAGCTATGAGAATTATTTATACTACTATCTTGTTTTTGTTTTTGGGTTTTGCGGCAACTGCCCAAACGCTACCCCATAAGATGACAGAGGCTGAGAAAAAGCTGATGCCTGTGTATCTTGAAAATATTCAATCTAAAGGTGATACAACGCCTCCTGATTTTCCGGTAAGAGCAGCCGCAGAATGGGAAGAAATGCAAGGCGTCGCTATATCATGGCAAGGTTTCTCCGATATTCTAACAGAAATTGTGCGTCATAGCGTTGAGCAGGGAAAAGTTTATATCGTTACTACAAATTCGTCCTCGGTTTCTTCTTCCCTTACAGGTGCAGGTATAGCGCTTGATAGTGTGGTGTTTGTTAATGAATATGCTAATAGTATCTGGATTCGCGACTATGGTCCGGGGAATGTTTACAAAGAGAATGTGGATTCTTTAATATTTGTGGACTGGATTTACAATCGCCCCAGGCCCGATGATGATGTTATACCTGCGGCACTGGCCAATGAGATGAATATCCCGCTTTATGAGAACACTACATCACCTTATGACCTTGTTGGAACAGGAGGTAATTTTATGAGCGATGGTTTTGGGCTGGGTTTCTCTTCAGAGTTGATTGTGGAGGAGAACCCCGGACATACAACCCAGGAAATAAAAGATATTGTACAGGCTTTTATGGGTATTGAAGAGTATGTGCTTATGGAAACCCTTCCATACGATGGTATACACCATATTGATATGCACATGAAGCTCCTCAACGAGGAAACTTTGCTTGTGGGTGAATACCCGGAGGGAGTGGCTGACGGACCACAAATAGAAGCGAACCTGCAATATGTGCTCGATAATTATCAAACGGTTTTTGGAACTCCATTTAATGTGGTGCGCATTCCTATGCCGCCGGATGCTTACGGTAACTATCCTGATGATTATGGAGACTATCGTACATACACGAATTCATTGATTCTTAACAAACTTATCCTGGTGCCGATTTATGGTGCCGATAGCGATGAACAGGCATTGAATATTTATCGCGAGGCTATGCCGGGTTATGAAGTTGTGGGTATTGATTGTGATGATATAATTGGACTTAGTGGAGCTATACACTGTATTACGCACGAACTGGGAGCTCATAATCCGCTTTTAATGTCGCATCGAACTTTGAAAACCATAGATGCCGTGAGCCGTAATCATGAGGTAACTGCTTATTTGGAACATAAAACAGGTATTGAGCATGCAAGTGTGATGTACCGGACAGATACTACAGCTGCTTTTTCTCCATTAAATATGGTGCAGGATGCAGATTCTACAGAACTATGGCATGCTCAGATTCCGGTATCTTCAAAATCTGACTCAACAATTGTACAGTATTACCTGAGAGCCGTGGCCAATAGCGGGAAAGAGCAGTATAAACCAATAACAGCGCCTGAAGGGTATTGGACTTATAAATATGATCCTTCCAATAATATTCCGGTGGCAAACGCTGGTGCAGATCAGACTGTAGATGCTGGTGCCATTGTTAACCTCGATGGTTCAGCCTCATATGACCCGGATGGGGAGGACATTACTTATAATTGGTGGACAAATGCCAATGTCGATATAATTAATGAAAACTCTGCCCAGCCTTCTTTTGAGGCTCCATTTCCTGAAAATGATACCATAATTCAAATGTATCTTGAAGTAGCAGATCAGGTAACAACTTCGGAGCCTGATACTGTGTATATTACAATAAATGCAGGCATGTCTGTGAAAGAAATGGTAAAGAGTGACCAGTGGAAAGTTTACCCCAATCCTGCAACATCTGAGGTGTATATTGCGTTTGAAGAACAAATTCCTGAAATGGTTCGTATGGTGAATACCAACGGCCAAACAGTACTGAATGAGCCTTTTTACGGAACCAGTCGCATGTTTAAGTTAAATGTAAGTGGCTTTAATTCGGGGTTGTATTTAGTTCAGGTAATTTATAATGATCAAGTTTTAACCAAAAGAATAATCATAAATTAAAATCTTAATCTTTAAATGACACTATTTATAATTGTTATTACTGCGGTTGTATCTGTTTATGCATTTCAGCGTCCTGAATTAATGTACAGGTATAATTTTTCTCCTTACCAGATTATAAAACGAAAAGAATATTACAGGCTCTTTTCACACCCTCTGTTGCATGTAGATTGGATGCATTTGATTATTAACATGTTGGTGCTCTATTCGTTTGCCAATGTGCTAATATTCTTTTTTAACCATTACTTTACTTTTATGCCAGCCGGGCTTTTGTTCCTTATTTTTTATGTGCTGGCAATTGTAGCTTCCAGTCTGGTAAGTTTATTTAAACAAAAAAATAATTATAGTTACAGTGCAGTAGGTGCATCTGGAGCCGTATCTGCGGTTGTATTTGCCTGTATTTTTTTTGCACCTCTGGAAAAGGTGTTGTTTTTCGGAATAGTGCCTATTCCCGGGATCATATTTGGTATTGCTTACCTGGCTTATTCCTACTATATGGGAAAAAAGAATATGGATAATGTTGGCCACGATGCCCATTTTTGGGGTGCTGTTTTTGGTTTTGTTTTCCCTGTAGTTTTAGAACCTCGATTAATCAATGTATTCTTAAATCAGCTGTTTAACTGGTAAAAGTGAAACTAATGAAAAACCGCGCTGTGTTTTTTGATCGTGATGGTGTTATAAACAATAATGCGAATTATTACTATGTGTATCGTCCGGTTCAGCTTGAATTGAATCCTGATATTGGAGAAGCCATTGAAAAAATTAATCAGGCTGGTTTAAAAGTTCTCGTTGTCAGTAATCAGGGTGGCATTTCAAAAGGACTGTATGAAACTTTTGATGTGGAAATGGTTCATGCCGAGATTCAGCGCAAGCTAAATCAATACAAGGCTTCTGTTGATGAATTTTATTTTTGTCCGCATCACGATAGCATAGAAAAATGCCTATGTCGAAAACCGGACTCACTGTTGATTGAAAAAGCAGCTGCTGTGCATAATATTGATCTTGAATCATCTTTTTTTATAGGCGACAGCCAACGGGATATTCAGGCTGGCAAGAAAGTAGGTTTACATACTTTTAAGGTTGACGCTAATAATTCGGTAATGCCGGTTGTAAAGCAAATACTTGATTTAATTTAAGTGTTTTATGGATCGCAACACACATTGGCTTTGTATTGATGGTGAGTGGATGCAGAATGTTGATATCCTACCGGTATACAACAGATCCTTCCTATACGGTGATGCCATTTTTGAAACCATGCGCACTTTGGGGGTTGATCTCGTTTTCGCCGAAGGTCATTCTGATCGATTGAAAAGAGGATTGGACATGCTCGAGATTCCGCTGATTGAAGCATTGGAAATAAGCGAGTTATGTAACCTTGTTGCTTCTTTAGTCCACAAAAATAAATGGTACAATGGAGCCAGAGTACGATTAACAGTGTATAGAAGAGGTGAGGGGCGATATACACCCCAAGACAATGAAGCAGGTTTTTTGCTTGATGGGGAACCAATGCAGACCGACCCGTTTTATCCATTTACAGGTACTGGCAAAATACTAACTGCTTTTACAGAAATTAAAAAGCCTTTAAATATACTATCAACTATTAAAACCACCAGCAGTGTTTTTTATGTGCTCGCCGGGAAGCACGCTAAAGAACAGGGCTATGATGATTGTTTTATAATGAATGACCAGGGTGGAATTATAGAAACCGTGAATTCCAATGTTTTTGTAATATCGGGAAATAGTGTCGTTTCACCCGGACCTGCAACTGGTGCTCTGGATGGTACTATGCGAAAACAGGTGATGAGATTAATGGCTGAAAAAGGTTTTGAGATTTCAGAGCGGGGTATTACTGAACAAGACCTGGAAGTTGCCGATGAGGTGTTTTTAACCAACGCAGTTCAAGGAATAAATTGGGTTAAAGGTTACAAAGAACGGCGGTATTATCACCACCGCGGTATGGAAATATCTGAAAAATTAAATTCGAAAATTAGTAACCGTGATTTTTAGTTCCATGCCGGATTTTCAGGTACGTTAAGCCAGGGTTTGAATGCTTCTCCAAAACGTGCAACAACGTTGTACCACATTGTTGGGTCATTGTCTAATATCTCTGTATTTTGAAGTGATGTAATTTTCCAGAAATTATTATCTATTTCGCTAACCAGTTGGTCTGGTTGCCAGCCGGCATAACCAATAAAAAATTTCACATGGCGCTGATCAACCACTCCAAGTGATAAGAGTTGTTGTAGTTTTTTGAAATCACCTCCCCAGAATAAGCCCTCTCCAATATCTTTGGTGCCTTCGATTTGCTTACCCAATGTATGTATAAAATGTACCGAGTTGGTCTCTACAGGTCCGCCAATTGTAATATTTGTATCCAGGTCAGGAAATTCTTTAATCAAATCACTTAGTGCCATTTTAACGGGTTTGTTAAGGATAAAGCCTACAGTGCCTTTCTCGTTATGTTCGGTAATAAGTACCACTGATTTACTAAAATGCGGATCTCTTGAAAAAGGTTCTGAAACTAAAACTGCCCCGGCTTTTATTTTATCCGGGTCTTCTTTGAAGTTAAATATGTTGGTTTTTGCGTACATAGCTGCCCTATTTTACCTGAAATATAACAATTATTATTCCACTTGTGTTTACATGGATATTTGTAAATTATTGTATATGTTTGTTATCCATTTGCTTATACGGTATTTGCAGCCCAGGGTTATATGTGACATAATGTCATTTTCTGAAAAAGTGTAACCAGAAAAGCCAAAGTAGTAAAACGGTACCGTAAACAAACCAGATGGTTCCCTGAGCATGGATAATTTCAAACGTTTCAGGGTTGAGGAAATTACTAATGCCAATAATAGCTGCGCGGAGTATGTTGCTAAATTGAATAATGATAATTCCCAGCGGGATGTACCATAACTTGTGAAGTGGTTTTCCAGGGCTGATTAACAGAAATACAGAAAACCAGATAATTTGACGGTATCCCAGGCATCCAAAGGCAAAATATATTCCATTGTTATCTGTAAAGAAAATACTGTTTTCGTTTAATGCAATGTCGTAGCCGGCAATTTCTATTACAAGGGCAGTGGAGGCTGCAAGTATGTTGCTAACAGTTTCGGTTATAGCAGCATTTTTTATGGGTGTGGAAAAGAAGGGGAAGTCCATGAGCAAAGCAGAAGCAATAGCCCCGGTTAGAAATGCTGATGCAATTCGCCAGTTGAATTTTGACGTGAAGTATTTTATGATTGATTGTGCTAAACTCAATGTTTGAAAATTTGCATTAAGCTAATGGATTTTTGATGTAAAATAAAATAAAATATTTGAGTATTTTGATTTAAGCAAAAAAAGGCCATTTTATCATTCTTTTGAATCTGATAAAATGGCCTTCAGAATTAAATAATGCGCTATTTTTCTTTAGTTTTTGAGGGTCTGCTTTTTGTGCGTTTTGCGCCTCCTGTTCTTGTGCTGCTGCCTTTTGTTTTGTGGTATTGACGTGATTGTACACTACCGGGTGTTGTTCTGCGATGGAAAGTGCGCACACCTGATTTTCCTGGTTGGCTGTAGTCAAACCTTTGGCCTTTTACCTGTTGAATTGCTTTATTTATTTTCTTATCGCTCTCGAAGTTATATGTCCTTACCTTAACCTTGTTTATTGGGTCTTGTAAGTCCTTTTGTAATTCCTGCACTTTTTTCATGTTGTCGGCAAAGTAGTTTCCACCTGTTGTCCTGTTGCCAGTATTTTTTTTGTCATCCTGATCGAGCTGAATAGTAATTGCAGATGGATAGTATTGGCCTAAATACTGTGTGGCAATATAACGTGCCATTTCATAGTCGTCTTCAGTGAGGTAAAAATATTCGTACAGTTCGGGATTTTTGAATTTGTACCAATATTTTTGGGTAAACCAATAATAATAGTCGGCCCAGGATTCAATCTGAAAATAATCATTGCCGTTGGCAAAAAATGTTTTTCCATCGTAAACCTGTGCCAGAGAATCACTGTATGCTCCAAAACCTGTAATTATTGGTGTCTGGCTGGTTTGAAAGGTCGTTGGATTTGACCAGTTTTTGTAATCAACGACTTTTTGTCCCGTAAGACTTAATGAAAAGATGATTACACCGCAAGTAATAAGTAATTTTTTCATATCAATTTTTTTTAGTTCACTGCAAATTAATAAAATGAAATGAAAAATGCAAATATTAATAATGAGCAGTGTTAGAAAAACTTACTGATTCATTTACTTAAGCTGGTTAAAAGTTGCTAATTTTACGGGTATTAAAATATTTTTTATGCAAAAGTACTTGTCATTAGTAAAGTTTGCGCACACAATTTTTGCAATGCCTTTTGCCCTTGTTGGTTATTTTATGGCCGCAGTGTATTTCGATGCCGGTTTTTACTGGCTCGATTTGGTGAAAGTATTGCTGGCTATGGTTTTTGCGCGTAATGCCGCCATGGGATTCAATCGGTATATAGATCGCAATATTGATGCTGAAAATGAGCGAACATTTAAAAGAGAAATTCCTTCGGGAAAGGTTTCTGTGCAAGCCGCGGGGTGGTTTGTGATAATTAACGTTATAGCTTTTATTGTTACCACGTGGTTTATTAACCTGTTATGTTTCTACCTCTCATTTATTGCCATGGCAGTAGTGCTGGGATATAGCTTAACGAAAAGGTTTACCTGGCTGTGCCACTTTATCCTTGGCCTGGGATTATCTTTGGCGCCAATAGGAGCATTTCTGGCTGTAACAGGTACTTTTCATATGGTACCGGTTTTGCTTTCAATAGCTGTGCTATTGTGGGTAACCGGCTTCGATATTATTTATGCCCTGCAAGATGATAATTTTGATAAAGCTAAGGGATTGTTCTCAATTCCCTCATATTTTGGTAGAAAAAACGCCCTGTGGATATCCAGGGCGATACATCTTTTTTCTGGGTTAATTATTTTACTGATTGGAACCTGTCTTAACCTTTCCTATGTTTATTTCATTGGTGCCGGTATTTTTGCTACGTTGCTGTTATACCAACATTTGATAGTCAAAGATTCAGATTTGTCTAAAGTTAATTTAGCTTTTTTTACCACAAATGGCATTGCAAGCATACTTTACGCCGCCATTACAATATTTTCATTTTTTATTATTTGATGCTGTAGGCTATACCAATACCAATGGTCTCTTTTATTTGCCAGTACTGGGAAACATTTTGGTCATATACAAAATGTGTGAACAGTACAGTTTTGATAAAATCATTGGCCTTAAAAGTTATTGTTGATTGCCAGTCAATATCAATGTTTTCAGGGTGATCAAAATAATTGTTAAATAGTTCAAGTGATGTGTTAATACTGACATTTTTAATCAGCTCTTTCTTGAATTTTATTCGAATGTATGCACCCATTTCTGCTCTAAGGTTTTTATCGCTGTCTATACCAAAGGTTTCGGGATTGTATTTTACAGTATCTGTCATAAAAGTTGCTTTCCCTGAGAGCGGCGATACCATGGCACTTAATATTTTATCGTATTTGTATTCAAAACCAGTTGCAACAACCAGGTGACCGGGGTTAAGGAATCGACTTATTGCTATACTATCGTTCCCGCTACCATAGTCGAAACCCTTAAGAAATTGTGTTTTGAAGTTAATGATGTTTGAAAAAAAGATGTTGCGATTCGATATATCATATCCAAATTTACTGTTGAATTCAAATATATCTTCTGTTTTTCTCATATCCTGGTCTCCTTGCTGTGTGCCACCCAGTTTATAGTTAAAACTGTTTTCCCATGACGCACGTTTTTTATCGTAGGATATGGTGTAATCATTTAAAAGCAAGGTGCTTAGGAAGTTTTCTCCACCTTGCGACCAGTTTTCCAGGAATCCTTGTGTAAAGTTCAGGCTCGACTGACCTTCGAATGTCCACACAGTGTCTTTTTTTTGCTCAACTGTTTTTGCTGTATCTTGCTGGCCATACGCCATAATTACTGCCATTGTGAGCATAATAGTTGTAAGTAGCTTCATGTTAATTCTTTTTCTAATTTTCGGATTTTAAAAACATTATTAACAAAAATATGGATTTTAAGTTAATGTCTTTGAAAAAAAGTAACAAATCTTTAATTTTGGCTTTCTAAATATGGATGTAAAAATTGACATAACCGTTCTGGCTGCCACGCGCTATTTAAATATTAAGCGCCGCGATGTCTTTCACTATTAGTAGTTTTTCTCCCTCCGATTATATTCTTATCAAAAAATTATAAACTTTTAAAATATCATAATTATGGATATTCCATTTGCTGAATCGTATAAAATCAAAATGGTGGAGTCGATTCGTAAAAGTACACGCGAAGAGCGTGAAAAGTGGATAAAAGACGCACGATATAACTTATTTAATCTTTCCAGTGAGCAGGTTTATATTGATTTGCTTACCGACTCAGGTACCGGCGCTATGAGCGACCGCCAATGGGCCGCCATGATGGTTGGTGATGAATCCTATGCTGGTGCACGGAGTTATTTCAATATGAAAAAGGCACTAAAAGATATTTTGGGCTTTGACCATTTTTTACCAACTCATCAGGGCCGTGCTGCTGAGAATGTGTTATTTTCTGTGTTGGTAAAATCCGGAGATATTGTTCCCGGCAATAGCCATTTCGACACTACTAAGGGGCATATAGAGTTCAGAAATGCTCATGCCATTGATTGTACAATCGATGAGGCCTTTAATCCGGAGGTTGAGCATCCATTTAAGGGCAATGTTGACCTGAATAAATTGGAAGATGTACTCAAAGACACACCACGTGAGAAAATTCCGTTTATTGTGGTTACACTCACCAACAACACTGCCGGCGGGCAACCTGTTTCGATGGCTAATATTAAGGAAGTGGCAGCGTTAGCTGACAAATATAGTGTGAAGCTGTTGTTCGATTCTGCCCGTTTTGCAGAGAACGCTTATTTTATTAAAACACGGGAAGATGGCTATGCCGGAAAATCTATTAAGGAAATAGTCCTGGAAATGTATCAGTATGCCCATTATGCAACTATGTCTGCAAAAAAAGATGCCATAGTGAATATGGGTGGCTTTGTTTGTTTCAGAGATCAGGAAGTATATAAAAAGGCATCTACCTATAACATTATGTTTGAGGGTTTCCTGACTTACGGTGGTATGAGTGGGCGCGACATGAATGCACTTGCGGTTGGTCTGGATGAAGGCACCGAATTTGAGTATCTTCAAACACGCATCAATCAGGTAGCCTACCTCGGCCATAAACTCGATGAGTATAATGTTCCATATCAGCGTCCGGCAGGCGGACATGCTATTTTTGTCGATGCAAAGAAAGTGCTGCCCAATGTGCCTAAGGAGGAATACATAGCTCAAACACTTGGTGTTGAGCTTTACCTTGAAGCGGGTATAAGAGGTGTGGAAATTGGAACCTTACTTGCTGACCGGGATCCTGATACACGGGAAAACCGTTATCCCAAATTGGAGCTTTTACGCTTAGCTATTCCAAGAAGGGTTTATACAAACAATCATATAGATGTTATTGCAGCAGCAGCAAAAAATGTGTACGACAGACGCCATAAAATCACTAGTGGGTATAAGATAAAAAACGAAGCCCCAATTATGCGACATTTTACAGTTGAGCTGGAGAAAGCTTAGACGCATGAATTCGTTTAATATTGCACAAGTTGTGATTGGGTAAATTCTTTATCGCAACTTGAGGTTCAACTAATTAAGGCCATTTGTTTTATGAGCGAGTGGCCTTTTTTTAGTGCGCTGTGCATGGTAGCGACCTTGGTAGTGACAATCCACTATTTCTGTTACCGCTCATGGTGTGGGTATACCTGAGGCCACGGTAAAGAAGCTTTTCAAGATATCTGAAAAAGTAACATCCTTGGAGGTTAACGAGGGAAAAGGCACCGGGTTAGGTTTATTGCTTTGTAAAGTGTTTGTGCAAAAGCACAATGGTAAAATTAATGTGCAAAGCAAAGAAGGGGCCGGAGCCAAATTTTCAATTCATCTGCCTAAAAAGTAAATTTATTGACCGGATGTTCGCATATAAATAGAGGCATCGCGGTCTGGGCCAACTGAAACAATGCTTACGGGAACACTTATATAATCTTCAATAAATTTCAGATAGTCGTTAAACTCCCTGGGAAGTTCTTCCGGTTTGCGCATGTCTTTGATTTGCGTTTCCCAGCCTTTAAGTTCTACGAATATGGGCTCAATAGGTGTATTGATGTCGAACGGTACTTCAGTAGTTTCTTTTCCGTTTATTTTGTATGCTGTGCAGATTTTAATTTGTTCAAATTCATCCAGCACATCGGCTTTGGTGAGAATAATTTCAGTTACACCATTGAGCATCACTACATATTTGAGGGCTACCAAATCCAACCAGCCACACCGGCGTGGACGACCCGTGGTAGAGCCATATTCAGCACCTTTGTCGCGTAGCTGCTGTCCGTCTTCGTTGTGCAGCTCCGACGGGAACGGCCCTGATCCTACTCTTGTACAATATGCTTTTACAATTCCTATTACATTGCCTATGGTTTGGGGAGCAATGCCCATTCCTGTACATGCACCGCCAATTGTAGTATTCGATGAAGTTACAAAAGGGTAGGAGCCAAAATCTACATCGAGTAATGTACCCTGAGCTCCCTCTGCCAGAATTTTTTTATCTTCTTCAATATATTGATTAATGCGATATTCGGAATTTACCAACTCAAAATTTTTAACCGTTTCAATCGAGCTGAACCAGTCTTTTTCATCTTTTTCAAGGTCATACTCAAAGTCATATTGACGAAGCAATAGTTCGTGTTTCGCTTTAAGCTTTTCATACTTCTGTTTAAAGTCGCTGGTTTCGATATCGCCAACCCGCAAACCGTCACGGCCAATTTTGTCGCGGTATGTTGGACCAATGCCCCGCAAGGTAGAGCCAATTTTTTCTTTGCCCTTAGCCGCCTCAATGGCTGCATCAAGTATACGATGGGTTGGCAAAATCAGATGGGCTTTGCGCGATATAAGCAGCTTGCTTTCCGGGTCGATGCCAAGCTTTTTGAGGTTGTCTATTTCTTCTTCGAACTTCACAGGATCAATGACTACGCCATTACCAATAAGGTTTATACTGTCATGAAAGATACCTGAAGGTATCAGGTGCAGGATGTGTTTTTTACCATTAAATTCCAGTGAATGCCCGGCGTTGGGGCCTCCCTGAAACCGTGTTATTACATCATACCTCGGTGTAAGTAAGTCCACACCTTTTCCTTTTCCTTCATCTCCCCATTGCAGGCCAAGTAGCACATCAATTTTCATGTTCAGTAAGTTTACATTTTTAATTATGCCGGCTTTGCTGAATATCCGGCCAAAAAATATGCACAAATCCCGTGTTAATTCGGATTTTGTGCAATGCTGATGCTAAGATACGGATTTTTTTCAAAATACTAAACAGGAACATCTCGCTATTTTTTAACGAGAATAAAATTATTTATCACCTTGCGGGCTATTCTTAAACCTGCAGGCTGGTTTAAAGAATTATTGAATTGCTCCTGAAGCTAATTACTATATAAAGATTTTTATGTCCATTTTTGCACACTTATCTCATAAGCTAAGGTATTGATAATATTTTTTCTATTTTTGTTGCTATTGACATTATAAACAATAAAATAAAGACCAATGAGAAGAAAAATTATTGCATCGATTCTGGCCTTATTTGTTACGGCCTTTGCCTTTTTACCGGCTGATGCCTGTACCAACTTTTTGGTAACCAAAGGAGCTTCTACCGATGGTTCTAACATTATTAGTTATGCCGCAGATTCCCATGTACTTTATGGTGAATTGTATTTCAGGCCAGCTGCCGATTATCCAAAGGGCAGTAAAGTAAAAGTTTATGAATGGGATACCGGGAAATATCTTGGAGAAATTGATCAGGTTGAACATACTTATGCTGTGGTCGGAAATATGAATGAACATCAATTGGCAATTGGAGAAACAACTTATGGTGGAAGAAGCGGACTTCGCGATACAACAGGTATCATTGATTATGGTAGCTTAATTTACCTAACGCTTCAACGTGCCAAAACTGCTCGCGAAGCCATCAAAACAATGGTTGAGCTAACTTCAAAATATGGATATTATAGTTCCGGAGAATCACTATCTATTGCTGACAAGAATGAAGTATGGATCATGGAAATCATTGGAAAGGGTCCGGGAAACAAAGGAATTGTTTACGTAGCCCGCCAAATCCCTGATGGTTATGTATCGGCTCATGCCAACCAGGCACGTATTACCACTTTTCCCATTCAGGAAAATAATGATTGGTTCAATAAAGAACAAACTACTTTTCATTCACCCGACGTAATTTCTTTTGCAAAAGAAAAAGGTTACTATGAAGGTGAAGATAAGAATTTTAGTTTCTCAGATGTTTATGCTCCCCTGACTTTTGGTGGAGCTCGTTTTTGCGAAATGCGCGTTTGGTCATTTTTCAAAGATATCAATCCCGACATGGAACAGTACTTTGATTATGCCAGTGGTAAAGTAGAGAAAAACGAGCAAGGTATTGCAACCAACCGCATGCCATTGTGGATTAAACCAGAGAATAAACTGTCTGCGCACGATGTACAGGATTTTATGCGCGACCACCTGGAAGGTACACCCCTGGATATGCGTAAAGATATTGGAGCCGGTCCATTTGAGCGTCCATATCGCTGGCGCCCGTTAACCTGGGAGGTAGATTCAGTTGAGTATTGCAATGAACGGGCCACTGCTACACAGCAAACAGGGTTCTCTTTTGTAACACAGTCACGTAGCTGGTTGCCTGATCCAATTGGTGGAATTAACTGGTTTAGCGTTGATGATGCAGCAACATCAGTATATGTGCCTTTTTATGCTGGAATGAAAAAAGCTCCTGAGGCATATCGCGAAGGCAACGGAAGTATGTATGAATGGTCAGAAACATCAGCTTTCTGGATTTTCAACATGGTATCGAACTTTGCATATTTGCGATACAATATGATTGAACCTGATATTCGCGAAGCTATGAACGAATTAGATGAGAAGTTCAAAAAAGAAGTAGCTGAGATAGATCAAAAAGCCAAAGCGCTTTACCAAAGCTCGCCATACAGAGCTACAAAAATGGTTTCTAATTATTCTATCAATGCCGGTCAATACACATTTGAGCGTTGGAAAGAGCTATTCCAATTCATAATGATGAAATATGTTGACGGAAACGTTAAAAAAGAGGAAAATGGTGAATTCCTGACCAACGGCACAGGAGTTATTGAACTTGAACAACCAGGATACCCCGAATGGTGGTACCGCACGGTGGTTGAAAAAACAGGTGATCAGTTCCTCGTACTCGGGCAGGATAATGTACCTGAGAAAAAAGACAAGGCTGCTGTGGTCACCATCAGCAAAACCAATATGAATATTATGATCGGAGCTATTATAATCTTAGCACTTATTGTGCTGGTTATGTTGTTCCGCAGAAAAAGATAATTGTATTCTTTTGAAGTATAAAAAGCCACCTCCGGGTGGCTTTTTTACGTCTATACCAATCCAAAGATTGTTTGCTTTTACTTATGCGAACTTGTTTTTCTGCCGATTAATTTCCTATTTTTGCACAAAAACAACTTAATATGGAAAAATCCGGTCTTATGGCCGTCTCACCTATTGATGGACGGTATCATGGTAAAACCAAAGGTTTACAGGAATATCTTTCTGAATATGCAATTATTAAATACCGTATTTGGGTAGAGATTGAATATTTTATTGCATTATGTGAATTACCCTTACCACAGTTAAAAGATTTCGACCATAAGTTATTTGATAATTTGCGGATGCTTTATCAAAGTTTTACGCCGGAAGATGCCACACGCGTGAAAGAAATAGAAGCCACTACCAATCACGATGTTAAGGCAGTTGAGTATTACATTAAAGAGCGACTGGGTGGTCAAAATATTAATCAGTATCTGGAGTTTATCCATTTTGGTCTTACTTCGCAGGACATTAATAACACAGCTTTCCCGGCAGCTATGCGCGATGCGGTAAATAAATTATATTACCCTTTGCTGGAAGGTTTGATGGAAGAGCTTGAAGATAAAGCCATTCTCTGGAAAGAGCGCGCTATGTTGGCTCGTACGCATGGCCAGCCGGCTTCTCCAACAGCACTCGGTAAGGAAATCAGGGTGTTTATAGAGCGGGTGTTTAAACAATATAATTTATTGAAAGAAATACCGGCCAATGCCAAGTTTGGCGGTGCAACAGGTAACTTTAATGCGCACTATGTGGCTTATCCCGATATCGATTGGGTGGAATTTGCCAATACCTTTGTAAGCAAACATCTTGAGCTGGAACGGTTGCAAACCACTACCCAGATATCTCATTATGATGATATGGGGGCCATTTTTGATGTTTTGAAACGCATCAACACCATTCTAATGGATTTTAGCCAGGATATGTGGCAGTATATTTCGATGGATTATTTCAAACAAAAGATTAAAAAAGGTGAGGTAGGCTCGTCTGCTATGCCCCATAAGGTCAATCCTATTGACTTTGAAAATGCCGAAGGTAATCTGGGCTTGGCTAATGCACTATTTGAACATTTGTCTGCCAAACTTCCTGTTTCCAGGTTACAACGCGATTTAACAGATTCGACTGTTATTCGCAACATTGGCGTACCACTGGCCCACACCATTATTGCTTTGCATTCTCTGCTCAAAGGAGTAGATAAGCTTATACTCAATGAGAAAAAACTTGATGCTGACCTTGAAGATAATTGGGCCGTAGTGGCAGAGGCCATTCAAACCATTTTGCGTCGCGAAGGAGTGGAAAAACCATATGAAAAACTTAAGGATTTAACACGCAAAAATGAAAAAGTTACACGTGAGTCTATTCAGCAATTTATTGATCAACTGGAAGTTAAGGAACCAGTAAAGCAGGAGCTTAAAAAAATCACACCATTTAATTATCTTGGGAATATTAAACCATCAAAAGCATAGAGAAATTTGCCTATGAAAAATTTCACCAGCATCTGGACACGTAAGCCTTTGAGAATAATTATTCTGATAGCCTTGGTATTTAGATTGCTGGCGGTAATTTTTTCGCAGGGTTATGCTGTTCACGATGACCATTTTATGGTTATAGAAACTGCACAGGCCTGGGTTGATGGCACCACATATCAAAATTGGTTGCCAGCTGAGAATAGCGAATTAACAACAGGGCCAATAGGCAATAGCTTTACTTATGTTGGGTTACATTATCTGCTTTTCAAAGGACTTGAAGCAGTTAGCATAATGGATGCTTCTACAAAAATGTTAATTGTCAGATTGCTGCACGCTTTGTTTTCTTTGTTGGTAGTGAATTATGCTTATCGCATCACTCATTTAGTGAGTAATAAGGATATGGCAAGGTACGTTGGTTTGCTTGTGGCTACTTTTTGGATACTACCATTTGCGAGTGTGCATAATTTGGCTGAGTTTTTCGCTGTTCCTTTTCTTATGCTCGCTATTTGGTTTATGGTAAGGCCCCAATACCGTGATAAACCGTTAAAATGGGCTTTTTTCTCTGGTTTGGTTTTGGGTTTTGCTTTCTCCATTTGGTTTTTCATTTTTATTTTCGTTGCCGGCTATTTTATTGTGTTAGCTACCAGAAAGCGCTGGAAAGTGATGGCAATGGCATTTACAGGGCTTTTAATTTCTGCCGGTCTGCTGCAGGGCCTTGTCGACTATTATGTCTGGCAAGAACCTTTCGCAGAGTTTACGACTTTTTTGAGTTCATTGGAAATTCCTTTTACCAAACCCAACAGGACCATTTTTTCTATGTATGTGATCATGCTTTTAATTGTAATGATTCCACCAATTAGTATTTTTTGGTTGCTGGGATGGTTTAGAAGTGCCAAAATAAATTTATTGCTGTTTTTGCCTGCATTTCTCATGTTCCTGTATTTCTCTTTTTCTATTCAGCAGCATGAGCGTAATATAATGGCTGTTTTTCCATTTATTGTAATTGCCGGCGTAATAGGCTGGAATCAAATATTACAAAAGTCCGTTTTTTGGAACAATCATCCCGGGCTTTATCGCAGCATGGTGATTTTTTTCTGGGTAGTTAATTTTATAGCCATACTTCCGGTTTCTACAATGTATTCTAAACGCTCGCCAGTTGAGAGTATGCTATATTTGCAAAAGCATAAAAATGAGGTATCCGATATATTAATAGAAGATTCTAACAGGCAGTCTGTAAAATCTATGCCACTATTTTACCTGGAAAAGTGGGTAAATATGTACAAGCTACCTGATTACAAAGAATACGATGACAAAAACAATGTTGAGCGACGCTCTAACTATGAATTTGTACTCTCAACGCCACGATATTTCATGAGCGATACTGCCAATATTCCTGATTATGTGCTGTTTGTAGGACAAAAAAGGCTTGATGAACGTATTCAGCGATTGAAACCCTATATCCCTAATTTGGTTTACCAAAAAACTATAAAATCTGGTCTTTTAGACCGTTTTCTATTTATATTGAATCCGAAACATAATGTCAATCAGAGTATCTATATCTACCAGGTTCCGCAAGGTTAGTGTTCTAATATTACTGACCGGGTCCATGTTATCCTGCAACTTGCTCTATGATGAGGGAGCCTGGATTAGCGATGATCGATACCCGGGCGATTTTCAGGAAGTTGTTGTAGAAGGTATTGCCAATGTGTACTACCATTACAGCGATACTTCCATGATTAAGATTTATTATTATGCCAAACATTTAAGCGATATAAAAACACATAATGATCATGGTAGGGTTACTATTGACAATAGTTTTAACGGGCAAAAGTACACTGATTTGCGCTTGCCCGAAATTCATTTGTATTCACCGTCAATTAAGTATGTAGATATCAAAGAAGCTGCTGGTTTCTTCTGCAGTGATACCCTTAGTACAGATTATTTTAAGTTTTTTATGCACGGCGACGTGTTCGAGGCTTCTTTTTTATTGAACGTCGGCACTTTTAAATTTGATGTTTATAATTCAGCCGGACTGATGGATGCCAGCGGTTTTTGCGAACATCTCAAAGTAATTAATAAGGGAGAAACCCAGATAGATGCTTTCCATTTACAGTCAGTTAGTGCTGAAATAACCCAGCAATCTGTAATGGATGTGTCTTTTACTATTACAGACAGTTTGAATTACAAGATTATAAGAAATGGAAATATTCTCGTAAGAGGGACCCCGGCTTATGAAGGAGAAAGTTTGGGAAATGGCGATCTGATATTAATAGAGCATGAGTAAAAGGTTATTGATAATTGTTTTTATCGTTGTTAATACTGTTGCAGGTAGGTCTCAAATTAGTGCTAACCTTTCTGAACGGCTCTATGTTGATGCAGAGGTTTTGACCGGTAGCACCTGGGCACATCATAAAGCCATAAATTATTTACTGGAATACCCACCTGTTGGGGCTAATTTTCGAATTGGCCTGAATAGTAATGGATCCCGCGACTGGCAAATTGACTTAAATTACCCCAGATATGGATTTGGTTACCAGGTGTCGAGGTTAGGTTCAGACATCTTAGGCAATTCGCATGCTGTGTATGTATTTATAGGATCAGATTTTATCGCGAGTAAACGTTGGAGTTGGCGTTATGACTTAGGAGCAGGCGTGGGTTTTGTAGATAATCCTTATGATGAAGACAACAATCCCCTGAATATAGTGAATGGATCAGTCACCAACGCATTTTTAAGAGTGGCTACAGGATTACATTATAGTGTGTCGGCCAGGCATAATGCAGGTGTCAACGCAGGACTTTTTCACCTCTCTAATGGTAACAGTTCACTACCCAATTGGGGTGTCAATACGTTATACTTTTCTTTTGACTGGCAATATCGTTTTTCTGATTCGCTTCTCCTTAATAAAGTAACCAAAGAAGCTCAAAAGCAAATCAGAGTGACACTTTATGGTAGTGGAGGCTATAAAGAAGAACGGCCCATTGACCGGGAAAAATATATTGTCAGTGACTGGCATATTAATTTGTGGAGAAAATACCGACCAGGCTTTTCTTTCGGTGGTGGCATCTCAGTTTTTTACGATGGTGCATCAAAAAAAATGCTTTGGCGCTCTGATTATGAAGGAAAAATACCGCTGAGCGATTTCGACATGAAATCTCATGAATATTGGTCTTTAGGTGCCCAGGCAGGTTATATGCTTAATATGCATCCCGTGTACTTCTCATTTGAGTTTGGGGTGTATTTATATTCAGCAGTTAACCGCGATATTTACAACCGATGGCTTTTGGAAATTGCTGTTGCTGACCAAATTAGAGTATATGGTGGTCTGAAATCAAGGTTTGGCAAAGCTGATTTTATTGAATATGGTCTGGCCTACGACATTTTTAAAATGAATCACTAAAAAATAAGGTTCGTCGGCATTTTTTTGTTGGATGAACTGAAAAATTTGTATTTTTACAAATATTCATAAAATAAGCGTAACGAAACTATGAGTACAAAATTCAATTTCATTAAAACAGTATTGTCCCTCCACGATGAAATGATATCTAACGGCTTCTCTCTCGTATATGAAGGTGAATTTAGCCACGATATAATGAAAATGTTTACTTCAATGGCCGACCAGAATATGGAAAAAGCCAATGAAGACAGATCAATTCGTCGTAAGGTATTTCATGTAATGGTTGAGACTCTGCAGAATATGACCAAGCATTCTGATGAACATGATCCTGATGACCGTATAGGTAATGGTATGTTCATTGTTGGTAAGACCGATGAGCATTGGAATATTATTACAGCCAATAAAATTTATAAAGAGCGTATAGATGAGCTTAAGCAATCTATAGATGAAATTAACAGCATGACTAAAGAAGAGCTCAAGGCGCTTTATAAAAAACAAATTCGTCAAGGAGCTTTGTCAGAAAAAGGTGGTGCCGGGCTTGGGTTAATAGATATTGCCCGAAAAACAGGAGAACGACTTGATTACCAGTTTTTACCTTTAGACGACAATGAAAGTTATTTCTTTTTATTAAAAGTAAAAATAAGAACTAAATAAGCTTTTTATCCCAAATTAGAGTTACTACACCAAAAGCTTGAATTATTTTCGATGTTACGCTTATTATGAAGCATTAATTAAGATTTTTGTCCCAATATTGGTGCAGCTCATCCTTTCCTTATTGCCATTTGTCAAAAAAAAACTTGTCATATCCCTTAGTAAACTTTTAGTTGGTCGATTATTCTTAAATTTATAGACTTACGAAGTGTTTATATGACAAGGTTTTTAGCTATCATAGCACTTAATCTAATTATCCTGAACACTGGTTTTGGGCAGATACTCAATTTTCGAACGTTCTTCGTTGATGATGGTCTCGCTCAGTCTCAGGTTACTGCTATTGACGATGATCAGTTTGGAAATATCTGGTTAGCTACCTATGGAGGCGGTGTCGATTGCTTTGATGGCCGCACTTTTGAAAATTATGGATTGCCCCAGGGTATGTCGCACCATCAGGTTCTGGACTTGTACGTCGATCAACATGATGATGTATGGTGTGCTTTACAAAGAGGTGGCATCAACATTATTAAAGATTATGAAATAAAAACCCTGATGTTGCCTGAACTTTCAAAAGCAGCAATATTAAAAGTAGCCGGTAACAAGTCTGGAGTCTATGCTGCTGCAGATAACGGGAATTTATATGAGATTGTTAGTGATACTGTTATAAATCTTATCCATGTTTTTACCAACACTGTAATTACGGATTTATGGGCAAATGAAGAATGTTTGTTTATCGGGACGCTTGATAATGGTATTTGGATATACGAAAAAGGCCGGATGGCCTATATGCTTGACATAAATGATGTTACTGCATTGTATTCTAAGGATGATAAGCTATGGATTGGTGCAGAACGGAAGTTGTATAGTTTTTCAATGGAACGTGAGGTCCTTCAGCTTGAGGCAGAAGCAAAAAATACTATCAATGATATTATTAGCAATGAAAGTGGCGATATTTTTTGGTTAAGTGTTTATGGAGCAGGTCTTGGTCAATTTTCTGGCAACCAAATCAATTACCTGACGGAAAAGAATGGATTGTCGAGTAATTACACCAATACAGTTTTCGAAGACCAATATGGTTTGCTGTGGATCGGTACAGATGGTTCAGGGTTAAACCGTTTTTCCGGGTTTCAATTTATCCATTACACTTTTGATCAGCGTAAATCAGGTGAAGCCATTATGGACATTATGCACCACGACGGGGCATTTTGGTTTGCTACATACGGAAATGGAATTGTAAAAAAAGGAGACAAGGATGTAGAAATATTTAACATGGAAGATGGTCTTCAATCCAACACCTATTATGCTCTTGAAACAACTGCACCAAACATCCTTTGGATGGCCTCCAGGGCTAATGGTTTGGTGCGAATGAATATGGCAACCGGAGAAATAGCAAATTATAATGCATTGAACTCTGTTTTGAGTAATAATTTACTCTATCTCACAAAAGATGAAAGTAGTAACTTGTTTGTATCCAGTCGTGATGAGGGCATGTTTGTTTACTATCAACACAAATGGGTTCAGATTTCAATTAAAAATGGTTTGCCCGATAATCATATAAATTTTATATTCTTTGATAAAAAAGACAACCTATGGCTCGCTACAGCCTCATCCGGAATAGTGAAAATTGGCAAGTCTGAGCTGTATAAGTTTCTGGAAAAAGAGCCACCTGTAATCGGATATGAATTATTCAATTTGCAGAAGAAATCTGTATATCAGCAAGTATCTACCCTTACTCAGGACAATAATGGGCTGATCTGGTACGGATTGTTTGGTGGTGGTTTAGGGCGAATAAAAGATGGCAAAACCCAGCCAATGTCAATGAACCGGAAGTTAAATTCGCAAAATGTATATGGGCTGACTTATGACAAGCAGAAAAATAACCTTTGGGTCGGGACAGATAAAGGGATAGCATCTGTGCAGTTGACCGGGAACTCTGTGCCCGAAAACGTACAGACGCTTTCCGCCGGAGATGGTTTTATTGGCGTGGAATGTAACCGCAATGCCATATTATTTGACTCTTTGCAAAATAGCCTTTGGATTGGTACCGTGAAAGGGGTTACACGATTTTTGCCTGAAGAATACAGCCCACCTGATATTTCACCTCGCATACAAATTTTGGATTTTTCTTATCAGGAAAAAAAATTGCCAATTATTACCTATAAAAATTATTCCCAAATTGATTGGTCTAAAGCTCCAGTTATTCCTCATGATAGTAACAATGTAACTATTCATTTTAAAGGCATCGAGCAGTGGCAGCCCAATGAGGTTCAATATCAATGGATTTTAGTGGGATTAAATGATACGTGGCAGGACCTGCGAAAACAGCAGGTGGCGGAGTATACTTATTTGCCCTCCGGAAAATATGTTTTTAAATTAAAAGCTGTTAGTGGCCGTGGAAAATGGTCGGATTATTCGCTCCATCTGCCATTTATAATCAACACACCTTTCTATCGCACCAGTACATTTTATATCATTTTCGGTTTGATTTTGTTAGGTGCAATTGTCTTGTACGTGTACATGCGGCAACTGAGTTTGCAAAACCGTAACCGTAAACTCCGTGAAGCTGTGATGGAACGGACAGAAGCACTTAATAATGAGAAACTTATTGTTGAGCAGCAAAAAGAAGAGCTCCGCGCACAAACTGAACACCTGGAACGGGCTAATCATGAGTTGGAAAAGCTATCGCTGGTGGCAAGTAAAACAGATAATGCTGTGCTCATAGCCGATAAAGAAGGTCGGTGGGAATGGATTAATGCAGGTTTTACGAAAATGTATGGTTATTCACTTCATGAATTTATAAGGGAGCGTGGCGATACCATATTAACATCGAGTACAAGTAATAAAATTAGTCATATTCTTGATGAAGCCGTACATCTCAAAAAGTCAGTTACTTATACGGCAAAAGGTTTCAAACGCAATGGTACCGAAATGTGGGTGCAATCTACATTAACACCTGTATTTGATGATGAAGGGCTGTTGAAAAGATATGTGGTGATTGATACAGATATAACGCATATTAAGCGCATCAATAATGAGCTCAGGAAATTGTCTCTTGTGGCAAGCAAAACCGATAATTCGGTGATTATGATGAATGGTAAAGGTAAAATTGAATGGGTTAATGATGCCTTTCACCGTTTTTATGACCTGTCACTGGAAGAATTTAAGACTTTGTATCAGAAAACTATTTTTGACCTGCACAAAGGTGTGGAAGAACTTTTTGATGTGGATGAAGTTGTGAATTCACGAAAATCACACACTTTTGTCTCTTCTTTTGTAACACGTAAGGGCGTGCATAAATGGATTCAGTCTGTTGTAACACCGGTATATGGATTTGGTAGCAGTTCCGAACAATTAATAGCCATTGAAACAGATATTACCCGAATAAAGGAAGTAGAGGAGGAAGTGAAAGCGCAGCAACGAAAGTCAGATGAATTGTTGCTCAATATTTTACCAGCCGAAACCGCGGAGGAATTAAAGTCTCAGGGAAAAGCGCAACCAAGGTTTTACAATTCAGCTTCTGTGCTATTTGGTGATTTCAAGGACTTTACAGCCTATTGTGAGCAATTGTCTCCAAAACAACTGGTTTTTGAATTGCGCGAATATTTTGACGTCTTTGATGACATTGTGGAGAAGTTTTATGTCGAAAAAATTAAAACAATCGGCGATGCCTATATGTGTGCTGGGGGGCTTCCCATAAGAAATCGCAGTCATCCCTTTGATGTTGTACTTACAGCACTTGAAATACAGCGCAAGACACAGCAAATTAACGAACAGAAAAAGAATGAAGGACGGCAACCCTGGGAGTTGCGTATTGGAGTACATACAGGAGACCTTGTGACAGGTGTTGTGGGTAAAAAGAAGTTTGCCTATGATATTTGGGGGGAGACAGTGAATATCGCAAGTCGTATGGAAAGTGCTTGTGAGGTTGGGCGAATTAATATTTCCGGCGATACTTACGAAATAATTAAAGACTTTTTTACTTGCACATATCGCGGCAAAATTGAAGCACGTAATATTGGGAAATTCGACATGTATTTTGTCGAGGGTATAAAACCCGAATATGCCAGTGATTCCCTGGGTTTTGAACCCAATAGTAAATTCAAAGAATATCTTGCTAAGCTTTAATTGAATTCTTTTGGGTTTGTATTCTAGTATACAATAATCGAAATAAGAATTAGAAAGAACGAAAAAGGTATGACCACAAGAATGCCTGAAACTAATAACCCAAATGTACTGAAAATGCTCCGTATCCATTTTACCCGGTAGAACTGCTTTAATGCAATAGCGAAATAGACGATCGCTATTGCGAAGAAAATGATTAATGGTATATTGATCAGAAAATTTAAAAGCATATATGCACCAAAGAAGATGAATATGAAGGCAAAGAAATAAAAGCCAAATACCAAATGCTCTACGTACCTTCCTTTTTTTAGGAAGAAAAATTTTAATACAAGAGCAAAAACGGGTAAAAGTAGAAAGATGGCCAGTGGAATATTTTCAATCATGATGTCGATAAGGCCACGCCCTTTTTGTTCGTAGATTTGGATAACCTTTTTGTTGAAAAAGGTGGAGGCCCTACCTGATTCCTCTGTAATGCCCAAAACCTTAAGTTTTTTATTCATTGATGCACCTGCCTGAATAAGTGAATCCATTTTATTTTGATTGAATTCATAAACAAGGCTATATCCGCTTGGTTTGTATGATGTGTCTTCGGCCATTGCCGTCGAGTCTACAGTTGTCTGAATCTGTTTGGAAGTGAGTTCAAATTGAGCCTGTTGGTTTTTCATGCTGATTGCGAATAGTGTGAAAAACAATACCGAAGCAAACAGATATAGTTGCGCAGGGTGCAGAAAACGTTGCCGCTGTCCCTCGATAAACTTCCGGGCAAGAACCCCCGTTTGAATGAACAGCGGTCCTAACGTCCGTATAACCCTGGCATCTACCGATAAATAATTTTTAACCGTATTGCTAAATAAGACTCTAATTGTCAGTTGCTCATCGATCTTTTGACCGCACCGGGGGCAAAAGTTGTAGTTATCATCAAGCGGGTATTGACAGTTTTTACATTGCATGCTTATGGTTTATTTGGTAAATGTAGGGATATATCAAATAAGAACAAAAAACCGGTCGGAGCGACCGGTTTTGCTGTGCTGATTGGTCAGAGAGAGCTATGAGAAAAATTGTCTGACCAGTATTGTCCAATTAGAGTGCCAATGTTTTTTACTGTCTGATCCGTAGTGCACTAGCTTATAGGGCAACTTGAAAAATTTGTACGCTTACGAACGGCTGCTGGTGCGATACCGAACACGCTATTTTATTCAATCAGTGCGGCTTTATCTTTTTTGTATCCGAATATCCAGTTGACGCCCATTCGAATGCTAACATCTTGGGCCGACTGGGGGAAAATCTCTTCCAATACATGGTCACTTATGATGTACATTTGCATTGGACCAAAGCGGCCAGCAAAGCCAATGCCGATATTGTCGAAATTATCTTCCATCATGGTGTAGGTAATGGTGGCCGAAATATGATTGGTGTTGGCGTTTGCAGATATTGAAAAGGCTGATCTCAGGTCTCCTTTATGCAAAACTCCGCGATACAATCCGCCAAATCCAATGGCATCTGTTATGTTGTATGTTCCGCCCAGGTATATCCTTGTCGGTAGCCAGGTTTTGTAACTGCTCACACCAGTTTTTTTGATGTCGAATACTCTAAGCAGGCTGTCTTCATAAGTATCGCCTATGTTGGGTTCTGTTGTTGTAGAATCATTGTCATCAATGTAATTGACACCATCAATTCCTTCGAAGAAGAATTTGCCTCCTCCGCTGACTTCTGCCACGTTGGTGTTCCACTGGATGAAGCCAATATCGGTGACACTGGCAAAAGCTTTAAGTTCGGGCGTTATTTCATATTCTGCCCCAATGTCTATGGCAAAACCAGGGTTGCTGAAATCATAACCCAGGTTGTTTAATATTTCGTTGGTTTCCAGCTCTGTAGTCTCAGTTATCAATGAGTCTCCTTCGTAATCGTAATACAGGTCATCTAGTATAAAGGCCGGCTGCGAGGCCCGCATTTGTATATCGCTTTGTAGTATTAGTGAATCGTTATAAGAATCAAGATACAAATCTGTTTTTACAGTTTCTACATTGGCCAGACCGGCCAGTGCCTTGGCTTTTAATCCTACTTTTAGTTCAGGCAGGACCTGTATTGATGCGCCCAGACCCACTTCCAAATAGGAGGTGAAATCCATTCCAAAGCCAGAAAGGTCCATGTTAGGCGAAATATCTGGATGCGCATTTCCCTTTACCATCAATTCGACCAAGCCTCCTGGGAAACTCATATCCACATTTGTTCGTGTTGTGGCATTGAATGACCAGTAAATGTCTTTTGTTCTGAACCCAAAGTTTAAAATGTTGTTGTTTATTCCAAAGTTGAAGTGATTAACCTTATTAAGTTTATCAACAAATTTTAAGGCATCGTTATGAGAGTTGAGTGCCCATATTAGGGAGTCTGAATATATGCCACTACCTTGATATATAAAATCTTCATAAGCAAATGAACTGCTGTGAAAACTAATGTCAAGGTCGGGGAGAAGCTGCCCTGATATGGGTGCAATAAGGCCTCCGAGGTGCCCGTTGTAATTTGTCTGAAATGCCGGGTTTAACCTACTCGTTTGTGGTAAGGTCCTCATGTTGTACATCGAAATGCTTTCTTGCCCCAGCGCATTAGTGCTGATGAATCCAGCGACAAATACGATAAAAAATGGTAATATATACTTTTTCAGCATGGCCTCTTGTTTACAAGTTTTCGTTTACATCAAGTTTGAAATCCACATTAACATCGAAATCCATTTCATAAAAGTCATAGAATTTCACATACGGGGCATTGGGTGCATCACCGTCGGTGGTCATAAATTTAACTTTCAGAAGCATGAATTTCACGTTATCTATCACATCTACACTTTCGTCTTCATAGGTAATGGTGGATGCAACCACAGTTTTTCCTGTTTCCTGGTTGATCAGTGAATCTGCCCCGATAATACCTGATTCAACTATAATGAGTGAATCGCTCGGATTATCGTTGCTGTTGGGGATGCTGTCCACAATATTGTAGGTCGAATCCATGAGGTAGCCTTTTACACCAATGCTATGCGGAAAACCATTGGCAATGGTTAGTGTAAGGTTTAGGTAGTCCAGAATGTCATCTTCATCACCGATATCACCCAGGTCCATGTCGATGGTGTCTGAGTAAGTAATACCTGATGTGCGTCCCCAAATTGGTATTTCAAAGTCTACAACAGCTTCAACGCGGCTTTCAGCTGCCATGAAATTGTTACGGATTCCCGTTTCATCGGGGTTGATTTCTACTGTCTCGCTAAATTTAAGGTTGTTCGGGAGCCGGGATACCAGGGAATCTATATTTGAGCCCTGACCGGTAATCATCACGGTTGTATCGGCTACAGGGATCTGCGGGTAATTGGATTCCGGTATGGGGATATACCATGGATTGGTTTCAGTAGGTATATCTTGTCCGGTTACATCCTCCCAGGTACCATCAACTCTTAATTGTAAGACATTCATAAATACGCCAACCGGGATGCCGAATGAGTTATAAATTTTTATTTTCAATCGCGGGTCGTAAAGCTGAAACTCACCATATTCAAATTCATTGAAGATGTCAATATAAAGGTTGTCTTCCGGTATGTTGATTAGTTGGTTTCCAATATAACCCCATACATAATCGTATTTAATTTCTCGAAAATCGACATCGATATCGCATATGTCGTCTGGATTTACTGTGCCATCGCCGGTGCTTTCGTAATATTCCAGTTCGTAGGTAATAAAGAATACATTGGAGTCAGGAATTGCAAAATCGGTAAAATCCAGCATGTAACCATCCAAATCATCAAAAGTTTGTGCAAAGCTGAAGTTTCCTGTGGCATTGTTAATATCGATAACTTTTTGATAAGTCTGTCCGTCTTTTTTTAGTTCCGGGAAAGTAAGCGTTAATTGACCTTCATATTCAAATCCGGAGTTGACACTTATATCCAGCAATGCTGATCTTACTTTCACACTATCCAGTAATTGATTTTCAGCCGATGCCACAAACAGATAATCAACATCTGATTTAATCATCTTAACGGTATCATCAACGAAACCACCGGCATCCTGATAATCCGGCTCATTAAAGATCGTGTCATAATTCTGATCGGGGAAAACTATTTCTTCCTCGGCAACTGCTGTGTAGGCAGTATCAGAATATACAAGATAAACAAGCCCTTCGTCATCTGTATAAATAAGTCCTGTACTATCTACCAAATTAAGAATATCTTCCATTGCAAAAGTTGTAGATACAATGGGGAGTTTCCATTGCGACTCATTTTCCAGGTGTGTGCTAAGATTATCTAAATCGAAGTTGTCATCTACACAACTGCTGGTAAACCACAGCATTATCAGTGCTGCTGCCAGAAATTGAGTTAGATGTTTAATTTTTTTTCCAGACATATTGTGGGTATTTATTTATGACTAATAATTTTAAATTCTACGCGGCGGTTTCTTTGTCTGCCTACTTCTGTATCATTGCTTGCCACGGGTTGCAAATAAGCGTAACCTTTGTATGTAAGCCTGTTTTGTTCAATTCCTTTTCCTACCAGGTAGTCGACAACAGCTTTTGCGCGCTTCTCTGATATTCTTTTGTTCACAGCCAGCGAACCTTTGTTGTCTGTATGGCCCGAAATTTCAATCTTAAGTTTTGGGTAGGCTTCCATAAGTTTAACCACTCTGTTAAGTTCCGGGTAAGAGGTGGTACGTAAGACGGCTTTACCAAACTCAAAGAATATGTTGTTCAGAATTACTTTTGTTCCTGCAGCCAATTTGTTCATTTCTATGTCTTTAACAATCTCCTGGTACTTGGTTGCCGGTGGAATATTGAAGTTTTCTGAATGAAACAGGTAATCTTTGGCTTTAATGGTCATGGCGTAGTTTTTCCCTGAAGGCAATGATACCAGATATTCTCCTTCTTCACTTGACTCGCTTGTCATAATCACTGAGTCGGCCTCATTATCGGTAATTTCTATTACTGCTTCAATGGGGTCGTTTGTGATGGCATCGTAAATTTTCCCTTTTACAATGGTTAGTCGAATGGTTTTAATATCGACTGTTTTTTCGATTACTGTTTCGGTGATGGGTTTGGCCATGCTGGCGATGAGCATATCCTCTGAGCTTTGAATAAGTGGTTTTTCGGGCCCCAGGAATATAATTTCGTAAATATCAAAATCATCACCGTTGCGGCCCCTTGAGCTGTAATAACCATAGCGCCCATTGGCTGTTACCCCAAAAAACAGGTCATCGCCCGGTGTGTTTATTGGGTAACCCAGGTTTTCGGGTGTACTCCATGTGCCATCTGTTTGTTTTTCGGCTTTAAACAGGTCATAGCCGCCCATACTGGTATGACCTTTGGAACTGAAATAAATGGTTTGTCCGCCTGGATGCAGGAATACGCCTTCTTCATCGTAAATGGAGTTTAATGTTCCACCCAAATTGATGGGTTTACCCCATTTTTTATTGCTTTTTTTGCGTATTGATCTGTAAATATCCTGTCCGCCAATTTTTTGTTCATCTTCACGGTTGCTAATAAAATACATTGTACGATTGTCGTATTTTATAGAGGCTGATGATTCACGGGCTTTTGAATTTATTTTTCCAAACTCTTTATCTTTGGGGGAGCGCCATTTGCTTTTTTTGTATTCAGCTTTGTATAAATCGCCATTGTTTTTTTGTCCGTCAAATAATAAGAGTTGCATGCCGTTAGGGGAGAGGCCTATTACGGCGTTGTTGTAGTCTTCATTTATTTTTTTCGACAAACTTCCTTTGAGAAGCCAGTCGCGATCGCGCTTACCGGCCCAGAAGATGTTTTCGGTATATTGGCCGGTACTTTTGTAAATGTCATCGTGCTTGTCGTAAGGTCGCTTTGATGTAAAGTACATTTTCTTGCCATCGGGTGGTATAACCGGGGCAAAATCGTCGTACTCGGTATTGATAGCTGCTATTGGTGTTGTGAAAACTCTGGCTGTATCTGCCATATATTCAATTCCATAGCGGCATTCGCTGATGCGTTTTTTTAGTGTTTTGTCTTTGTAGCCCAGTTGTTCAGCTGTAAGGGTATTTTTATACTCGTTGTATTTTGAAATGGCCTCTTCAAATTTATAATTGAGGTGCTGTGCACGCGCATAGTAATAAATCAGGTCAGGGTGAATATTTTTGTTCTGCTTGTAGGCTTTTTCAAGGTATAATAATGCTTTTGTGGCGGGCACCGATTTTAAATATGACATACCCAGCATGTAGGTCAGCGCTGCATTGTTATCTATTTTGTCGTATGCATTCTGGAAATGTACAGCGGCTTGCTTGTATGATGCAAATGTGCCATCTTTAAAAGCTCTTTTTCCTTTTCTTACTTGTTTTTTAGTGTTCCAGCGTTCCTTAAACTCCGTAAACTTGTCATTGTCGAGTTTTACTTTAACACGCTGACTAATGCCGGTGGAACTGATCAAGGCAAAAATGAAGATGAGAAATATATATCGCATGGTGGTCATGTTTTCAGGTTTTAGTTTTCGTTGCAATAAATCAAAAAGTCTTTAGCTCTGTCAACGCCCAGCTCAACTGCTTTGCTCCAGTCGGCACATGCGCCTTCAAAATCTTTGAGCATTTCCCTTGCGTTACCTCTGTTCATATATGCTACACCATAATCCGCATCCATTTCGATGGACTTGGTCAGGTATTCGATGGCTTCTTCATATTTGTGCAATTTGATTAATGCAGTTCCTAAATTATTATAGGCATACAAATAATCGGGTTTAATTTCAATTGCTTTTTTATAGTCTTTTACGGCGCCTTCGAAGTCTTCATCCTTATAGCGGGCAAATCCACGGTTGTTGAATGCCAAATGCATGGTGGAGTCCATTTTAATGGCCAAACTGTATTCTTCTATGGCTTCTTTGTAGTCGCCTTTGGCCCGCTTCACTGAACCGAGATTATTGTATGCTATCGACATTTGTGGGTCGAGCTCTATGGCCTTATTGTAATCTTCTATGGCACCTTTGTAGTTTTCCACCTTTCTTCTTGCACTTCCCCGATCGTGGTATGCATAGGTAAAATCGGGGTTTATGTTAATTGCAATTGTAAAATCGCTAATGGCTCCGTCGTACTCATTATTTCTAAAATCAATAACACCGCGGTAATAATAAAGATTTGCGTTTTGTAATTTTAACTCAATGGCTTTTGAATAATCGGCATGTGCGTTTTGCAGGTCTTCCATTAGGTCATAAGCTCTTCCCCTGTTATAATAAGCATAAGCCAGTGTACTGTCAACTTTTACGGCTTTTGAAAGATTTTCAATCGCCTCATTGTATTTTTCCATCCTGATTTGAGTGCTACCCAAATTCAGGTAGGCTTTTGCAAAATTTTCGTCGTATTTCAGCGCTTTTTTAAAACTGGCTACAGCTTGCTCAAAGTTCCCTTGCTCAAAATACCGGATACCCTTGTTATAAGCTAATTCGGCTTCCTGGTTTTTTGCGGCTACCAGTGTGGGGTCGTCAAATAATTGTGACTCTTCTACTTGCCCGAATGTAAAGAACGGGACTAATAGCATGAGCCACAGCACTATGCTTTTTTTCATGTCGATTATTTTTGTAATGTATGGCAAAAAGATTATTCTCCTATATGGTTCGAAATTAGTATTTTTAAATTTTAAAGCAAAGTTAGCAATTCTTTATGCCAATTTAGGAATTTGTACGTGTATGATTTATTTCCGTTACCAGAAATTTGAGCTAATTAATTATTTCTTGGATAAAAGCAGTTTTATTTGCCGTTAACAGCAGATAGCAGTTTTTTGAAACATATTAGTTGCTGATGCTGTTAATACGCATTGGCATGTTATATGATACAAATTTTCATTGCAAAACGTTACATTTGATTTATGAACACATTGAATAAAATACTCAATATTAAACATCCGTTATTGCTTTCGCCCATGTTTATGGTAACGAATGAAAAAATGGTGGCTGCAGCTGTTGATGCAGGAGCAACGGGTGCTCTTGTAGCGCATAATTACCGCAATTCGCATAATTTGAAGCAGGCCATCATAAACCTTAAGTCAAAAAACAAAACACCATTTGGTGTAAATTTAACGCTCGATTTTGGAAATGAGCTATTTCACCAAAATTTGAAGATATGTGCCGATGAAAAGGTCGATTTTATTATTACTTCACTGGGTGACCCAAAAGAAGTAATAGACACGGCCAGGCCGCTTGGAATAAAAGTTTTTTGCGATGTGGTAAATGAACGTCATGCAGAAAAGGCCGTTCACAGAGGGGCTGATGCTCTTATTGCTGTGAATAGAAATGCCGGGGGGCATGCGGGAATTTATACTGCCGAAGAGCTTATTCCTGCTCTAAAAGGCAGGTTTGATATTCCCGTTATTTCGGCTGGTGGGGTTTCATCTCATACCGAAATGAAAAAAGCTATGGACATGGGAGCTGCCGGTGTTTCAGTGGGGTCGGTTTTTATTGCTACCCACGAAAGTAATGTAAGCGATGAATATAAACAGGCAATTATTCAAGGTGGAGCGTCTGATATTATTCTCACAAAACGTATTTCCGGTGTACCCATGACGGTAATTAAAACCAAATACATAAAATCAATCGGGGATGAACGCTCGTGGCTTGAACGTAAATTAAAAAAACGTAAACGCACCCGAAGAGCACTTCGTAAAGCACTTGAAGGAACAAGGCTTACACGTTTTCAGCATTACGTGGTGGGACCGGATTATCAGAAAGTTTATTGTGCAGGGCCTTCTATTGCCCGGGTGCATAAAATATCCTCAGTAAAAGAAGTTATTGAGCGAATTACCGAACCAGAAGCATAACCTGTTTTATTCTGCCCGAAGCGGTTGCTTTCCTTCTGTTCTGTTGTTGTAATAGCGGATTGACGGGTATGCAAAATCTATATCGTCGTTTTGTTTAAATCTTCTCAATATATCTTCCCATATTTTTTCGGCCATAATTCTGCGTTGTTTCGAGATGACCAGATACCTTGCCGAGAGCAATACACCACTGTCTTCTACACTTGTATACACATTAGGAGAGAGGTTCTTATAAAATATAAGATATTTTTTTGCGGCATGTTTTATTTCACGGTGGGCATGCTCCACATCTTTAGCTGTATGGTGTGTAGTAACTTCCTGTATAATTGATTTTGCTTTTTCCCAATCGCTTTCAAAAGTTACTAAAACATTTATCTCATCCCAAATATATTGAAAACCAGTAGTGTAGTTAGCTATTTTATGGCTAAAAACGGAGGCGTTGGGTATGTGAATTACGCGACCTGTACTTTGATCTGCACCTACCCAGTTGCCTATCTCAATCAGGGTAAACTGGAAAAGTCGAATGTCGATTACATCCCCCTTGTGTTCTCCAACTTCTACTCTGTCTGAAAGTTCAAATGGTTTGCGCCAAATGATAAATAACCACCCGGCCAGGTCAGTGATGGGATCTTTTAGTGCAATAGCCAAACCAGCAGAAACTAAACCAAAGAAGGTGGCAAGTGAATCGAGTTTTACCAGCCACAAATCAGCGACGAGTAAAATGAATATGAAGAAAGAAATTCGTTTGATGATTTTTCTGAACCGGTATTGCTTCTTTAGGTCATCGACCCATTTGTGTACAAGTCCAATGCTTATGCGGCTTATAATCCAAATTATTAAACCCGTTATTAAGGTTTTGTATAATTTTATTTGAAGCGGAACGGGTATTCCGGTATAAGATTTGACGAATTCGAATAGGTCTTGCATTGGCAATAGTTTTGTTACAAATTAGTTATTTTTTATAAAATGAACAAAAACCAAAGAGAAAGGATTGTAATTTCCCGGTCATGAATCTTTATCTTGCATAAAATTCCGTATATTTATTCATAAAACTCATTTTTTCAGGACATTATGTCCTCAAAGTTTGTGGAAAGATATCAAAATAGGGATTAGGCTTATAAAAAGTAGTGTAGTACTTTAAAATTTATAATGGGGAGATTGCACAAAACCAACTAAATACTTAAATGTAGCTTTGTGAAACATATAAAACACATATTACTTGCCAGCTATCTGGTTTTAATAGCTTCGGCAAACTCGTTTGCTGGCAGCTACGGTGTTGCAGACCTTTTTGAATGGAACCCTGAATCGTTTCATACGTTGACAGGCAAATGGGTTTTTGTGCCGGGTAAGCATGTGTTTCCTACCGATACTATTTCTAATCCCTACTTTATCAACACGGGAAAACCATGGAACAATGTTGGGGTTGCCGACAGCATAATGGGTAAAAGTGGGTATGCCACGTATTCCATTGACATAATTTTACCCGAAACGGGTATTACTTATGGGCTCGATCTGGGTTCTGTTTCCAGCGCGTATGCCCTTTATGTGGACCGGAAACTCATTAAAAAAGTTGGTAATCCATACGGAACCGCGGAAACTTATGAACCCGCTTTTAATACGCAGATAGTAAAGTTTGTTCCGGAGCACAGAAGGGTTAAACTTACAATTCATGTAACCAATTTCGAATACAGCAGGGGAGGCATGTGGCATGATGTACGAATAGCAAAAGGTGCATATGCCGAAAAAAAGCGCCAGAATAAGGTCAACTTCATTTTTATTCTATTCGGTGGTATACTTGTAATGAGTCTTTACCATGCTGGTTTATATGTATTGAGGCGCAAAGAAGAATCATCTTTATTTTTTTTCTTGTGGACTTTTGCAGCTGCTTTCAGACTATTTTTCTCCGGCCGGTATTTTCCGGCAATGGATATAATGGAATTATCATGGCACTGGCTTTTAAAAATTGAATATCTTACCTTCTATCTTTCTATTCCGCTGTTTATAAAGTTTGTGGCAGAGCTTTTCCCCAAATACGTTGATAAAATAATAGTAAGGTTTGCCTTGATTTTTGGCGTTATAAGCTCTCTGATTGTAGTGGCTACACCCGTGAGTTTCTTCACTCATACAGTACTTGCATATCAGATATTTACTATGGCCGGTATTCTATATATGTTTGTTGTGCTTTATCGGATTCTCAGTATGCATGAACGTGGTGGTAAATCATTTTTACTTGGTTTTATTGTATTGGCCATTACCGTGATTCATGATATTTTATCTACACATTACGTATTTCCCAACGGTTCATGGATTGCCACAGGGCTGCTCTTTTTTGTGGCTTCTCAGGCCTATTTGTTGGCTTCGCGCTTTACAGCCACTTTTTCACGCGCCGAGGTGTTAAGTAGCCAATTGAATTACATGAACCTCCATCTGGAAAAAATTGTGGATGAACGCACAGAAAAGTTGCAGCATGCCAATGAGGAATTACAAGAAAAGAACCAGGAAGTTTCAAGGCAGTCTGATCAGATGACCATTATGAATAAGGAACTCAGGAAATTAAGTGTTGCAGCCAGCGAAACAGATAATGCCATTATTATTACCAATAAAAATGGTGAAATTGAATGGGTAAACCGTGGATTTGAACGTTTATATGGTTATTCTCTCGGTGAATTGCACCAGCGCTTTGGAAATAATCTGAAAAAAGCCGGACGCGGTAAAAATATAGAATCACTAATTAAGCAGGTAGCTGAAACACGTAAATCTGTTAATTACGAATCGACTGTAGAAGCGCACGATGGAAGTAAAATTCAGGTACAAACAACGCTTTCGCCTATTCTTGATGCCAATAATGAACTTATTTACCTTGTAGCCATTGATACTGATATTCGAAAGTTAAAGAAAATTGAAAGGGAGCTGAAGAAATCCAACAATGCCAAGAACAAACTATTTTCTATTATTGCCCACGATTTACGAAGCCCGTTTAACTCATTGTTGGGTTTGACGGAGCTCATGCTGGTGCGGTATAAGGAATTAACTTCGGAAGAGTTGCTTCAGTTTTTGAAAGATTTGAATGATGTGAGCCAAAAAACCTATTATCTTTTGCTTAACTTACTTGAATGGTCGAGAACCCAACGAGATAAAATTGAGACAAATCCACAAAAACATAACCTCGCAGAGCTTGTCGACGATACACTTGGCTTATTTACAACGTCATTCGAAGATAAAAAACTTACCTTGAAAAAAGATGTTGCTGATGACTTATACATCTTTGTCGATTTCCAATCGTTTAATACGGTTATGCGTAACCTGGTTTCAAATGCCATAAAATTTACGCCACGGAATAAAAATATTTATATTTCAGCGCGCCAATCAGGCGCTTTTGTCGAAATTGAAGTGCGCGATGAGGGCATTGGTATATCAAAAGATAATCTTAAACATTTATTCAGTACCGAAGAAAATTATTCTACAGAAGGAACAGAGCAGGAAAAAGGCACAGGTCTGGGATTGATGCTTTGCAAAAGTTTTATCGAAGAAAACGAGGGAACCATTGATGTAGAAAGCAAAGTAGGATTTGGTACCACATTTCGTATTCGAGTGCCTTCAGCGTCATGGTCGTGATATTTTTTTTGAGTTAAGGCGAAAAATTGGCATCTTTAGCGGATTTTTAATGCAAATTGGCTATGGAAAATGTCCGCAAATCTTCCTCAAATCGCCTCGCTCTGATTGTAGTTACCACGCTGTTTTTCATGTGGGGCTTCATTACCTGCATGAACGATATTTTAATACCTTATCTGAAAAAGGTATTTGAGCTGAATTATTTCAGGGCCATGCTCGTGCAGTTTGCTTTTTTTGGAGCCTACTTTATCGGATCGCTCACCTACTTTATTGTTTCAGCCACAAAAGGAGACCCTGTTTTAAGGCTGGGCTACAAAAAAGGTATCATTGCCGGATTACTGGTCAGCGGTGCAGCACTGCTCGTATTTTGGCCTGCAGCAGCATTTCATAGTTATGGCCTTTTTCTCAGCGCCTTGTTCATTCTGGGGCTTGGTTTTACCTTGTTACAAATTACCGCAAACCCTTATGTAGCCATTCTTGGTCCGGACGAAACAGCTTCGTCGCGCTTAAACCTTGCACAAGGCTATAACAGTTTGGGAACAACCATTGCACCCATTATCGGCGGATACCTCATTTTTCATTATTTTGCCAAATATGGGCAACCATTGCTAAACAATGCTGGCAATCCAATTTTTACTGATGATGGCGCACAAATGACTGCTTTTGCCGTACAGGCGCCATACATGATTTTTGCTGCTATGTTTTTCATACTGGCCCTGATTGTTTATAAAACCAATTTACCCAGTGTATCAGATGGTGAAGAAGTTGAGTTTTCGGCCGGAGCCTTGCGATACCGGAATCTGGTTTTTGGTATGGTAGCCATTTTTATGTACGTAGGTGCCGAAGTGAGTATTGGCAGCATCATGATTAATTATATTAAACAACAGCTGAATACCGGCGAGATGCTGGCAAAATCATACCTTGCTTTTTATTGGGGCGGTGCAATGATTGGCCGCTTTCTGGGCGCTATTTCAATGGGAAGCACTACACAGTCGCTGCAAAAAACTTTGAAAATGATTGGCACGGCATTCGGCGTTTTCGCCCTTATTTATTTGATTGTGTATATTGAAAGTGGTTTTACTTTTGCCTTAAGTCAGGTATATCCTTTTGCTGGCTTTTTAGTCTTAAATCTTATCGCATTCCGTATTGGGCGAAGTTTGCCGCATAAAACGCTATTCATTTTTGCGCTGATGAACATAATTTTGCTTACTACAGCTTTGTATACCGGTGGATTACTGTCAATGTGGAGCATTGTAGCCATTGGTTTATTCAATTCCATTATGTGGTCCAATATTTTCACATTGGCCATTCGCAATTTGGGAAAGCATACCAGCCAGGGCTCATCGCTACTGGTGATGATGATACTCGGAGGAGCCATTATTCCGCTTATTCAGGGAGCTGTGGCTGATGCCGTTTCGGTGCACATGTCATTCTTTGTGCCCATATTTTCTTATATTTATTTGGCCTTTTATGGTAAGGTGGGTTATAAACCCAGAAAATGGAACTTAAAAAAATCATAAAATGAAAGAGATAGTTGCAGGTATAGATATTGGAGGAACCAATTCAGAGGTGGGATTGGTCGATAATGATGGTAATGTATTGGACAGAGCGTGCATGAAGACCAGGGAGCATGGTGCGGATTTTTCTGCTTATCTCAAAGAGTTATCCCGTTTAATTAACGATCAGGTAAAGAAGAATTCTGTCTCTTTGGTAGGTATAGGTGTCGGTGCACCAAACGGGAATATAAACAATGGGAGTATTGAACGTGCACCCAACCTCGATTGGGATGGAATTGTTCCGTTCTGTGAAAAATTACAGGAATATTTTCCTCAAATACCAATAAGATTAACCAATGACGCAAATGCCGCAGCATTGGGTGAGAAACTATTTGGTAACGGAAAAATGATAGATGATTTTATAACTATTACTTTGGGTACAGGTGTTGGGAGTGGTTTTATCGTAAATGGGAAACTGATGTATGGCCACGATGGTATGGCAGGTGAAGCAGGCCACACTGTAGTAGATCCTAACGGACGTGTTTGTGGTTGCGGTCGCAGAGGCTGTCTGGAAACTTATGTCTCTGCTTCAGGCATTGTGCGCACAGCAGCAGAGCAACTTTCTATTCATCATTTTCAGAGCAAACTGGCCGAAATACCATTCAGTGAATTAGAGTCGAAAACCATAGCCGAATTGGCAATGAAAGGAGATGTGGTAGCGCAAAAGGTATTTGAAATCACAGGCCGTACCTTGGGCATGAAACTGGCCGATTTTGTGGCCATTACCAGTCCCAAAGCCATATTTATTGCCGGAGGTGTCGTGAACGCGGGAGAGTTGCTGCTTAAACCGGTACGTGAGCATATGGAAGCCAATTTGCTGAACATTTATAAAAGTAAAGTACGAATTGAAAAATCGGGCTTGCCCGGAATCGATTCTGCCATACTAGGCGCAGCTGCACTCATCTGGAGTCAAAATAAGTAGCATTGCTACTGCTAAATATACTGCAATATGAAGTTTTTGGGACTTGCAACAGCATTGATGCTGCTTTTTACATCATGCAGCAACAACAATAGCCTAATTGAAAAAGTTAACCCTTTCATAGGTACGGGAGGTCACGGGCATACCTACCCCGGAGCCACTTATCCTTTCGGATTTGTACAATTAAGTCCCGATACCCGGCTTACCGGTTGGGATGGTTGTTCAGGCTACCATTACAGCGACGAACGCATTTATGGTTTTAGTCATACCCACCTGAGCGGCACGGGTGTGAGCGATTACGCCGATCTGCTGTTGATGCCACGCACAGGCCCGGTTGTGTGGCAAAACGGATATCCCGATACTACAGGATATTTCAGCCGGTTTGCTCATGAAAATGAGTATGCTGAACCCGGCTATTACCGTGTTTTACTCGACGATTACAATGTGGATGTGAAGCTGACAGCCACTGCACATTGTGGGTTTCATCAATATACGTTTAACAATCCTGAGCAAACACACGTATTACTTGATTTGAACCATCGCGATCAGGTTGTCGAGGCATGGTTTGAGCAGATTTCTGAAACCGAAATTGTAGGTTTACGCAGAAGCAAAGCGTGGGCTCGCAATCAGTATGTGTATTTTGTAATGCAATTCAATGAGCCCATAAAGTCCCTCAAAGTAAGGAACGAGCAAAAGAAATTACAGGGCAGAAGACGCTATTCAGGCAAAAAACTTAAAGCTGCGTTGTTTTTTGACAATGCAGATGAAGTAAAGGTTAAGGTGGGGCTTTCGGCTGTGGATGTTGAGGGAGCACGGAAAAATCTGAAGGCCGAAATAGAAGGATGGGATTTCGATCAGGTAAGAAAAGCTACTCAGACTGCATGGAAGCACGAATTGGGTAAATTTGCTGTTAAAGGTGGAACCCACGATCAACAGGTGAGTTTCTATACTGCTCTGTATCATAATATGATTGTACCTAATATTTTTACTGATGTGGATGGACGTTACCGCGGGCATGATTCTGCCATTCATCGTGCAGGGGCGCGTCCACAGTACACTGTATTCTCGTTGTGGGATACTTACCGGGCTACACATCCGCTCTATACGCTGATCGACACGGCACGCACCAACGATTTTATCCATTCTTTTCTGCGAATTTATGAGCAGGGTGGGCGGTTACCGGTTTGGGAACTGGCCGGAAATGAAACCGATTGTATGATCGGTTACCATTCAGTGCCCGTGATGGCTGATGCCATAAACAAACGCATTGGTGATTTTGACCAATCGCTGGCTTTGGAAGCCATGCAACATAGCGCCATGCAGGATCATTTTGGGTTAGAGGCCTATCGCGAAATGGGCGTGATCCCTTTGGATCGAGAGCACGAATCGGTCTCCAAAACGCTGGAGTATGCTTTTGATGACGGGTGCATTGCCCAAACAGCCCAAAAGTTGGGTGAAGATAGCGTGCATGAGCAATACCTGCAACGGGCACAGTTTTATAAAAATTTGTACGATCCTTCAACCAACTTTTTTAGAGCCCGGGAAAATGGCGGCTGGTTAACTCCGTTTGATCCGCGTGAAGTGAATTTTCATCATACCGAGGCCAATGCCTGGCAATATACTTTTTATGTACCGCAAGATGTGCAGGGTATGATTCAATTGATGGGAGGTGATGATGCTTTTGCAGCCAAACTCGACAGCCTGTTTACTGTAGAAAATGAAACCACGGGCAGGCACCAGGTTGATATAACAGGGCTCATCGGTCAGTATGCGCATGGTAATGAACCCTCACACCATACGGCTTACCTGTACAACTATGCCGGTAAACCCTGGAAAACCCAACAGATGGTACGCCGCATCATGAATGATTTTTATGAAAATGCACCCGATGGTCTTGCAGGAAATGAAGATTGCGGCCAAATGTCCGCGTGGTATGTTTTAAGTGCCATGGGCATGTACCCGGTAAATCCGGCTGATGGTGTTTTTGTGCTTGGCTCGCCCCTGTTTGAGGAGGTAACACTGAATCTTGAAAATGGGCGCCAATTTACTGTGAAAGCTGAAAACAATGGCGATGAGCAAATTTATGTGCAGCGCATGATGCTTAATGACAAGCCATACCATAAAAGTTTTATCGATTATGAGACGATAATGAAAGGCGGATCATTTGTGTTTTTCATGGGCGAAAAGCCCAATAAGGAGTTGGGAGCTAATCCAACCAATCGGCCGGCTTCTGCCATTGCCGGAAGCGACTTTTTGCCTAAGCCAATTATCGAAGGTGGGTACCGCTCTTTTAAAGAACCACGTAAAATACATATCTCGAACGCAACAGGGCAGGGTAAAATTTATTATACCCTGAATGGTGGTACACCCGACCGCACAAGTAAGCGCTACACCGGGCCATTTACAATATCAAATACAACCCACATAAGAGCCATAGCCATTGATGCCGATGGCAACCGCAGCTACGTGTCCAAAGCTTCATTTTACAAAATGCCTGAGAATCGTAGTATTGAAATTAAAAGTACCTACAATCCGCAGTACAGCGCAGGCGGTGATGAGGGCTTGATTGATCTGTTGCGCGGCCCGGCCGACTTTCGCACCGGGTTCTGGCAGGGGTATCAGGACCAGGATTTTGAAGCTGTGGTTGATCTCTCTGACCCCAAAAAAATAAACTATTTGGCTTTGGGCTGTCTGCAAGATATTCGCTCATGGATTTGGATGCCGGTTGAAGTTGTTTTTTATGTTTCACAAGACGGCAAATATTTTAGAAAAGTTGGAACAGTTAAAAATAACGTTGCTGAAGATCAATACGGGCCGGTTCTTGAGGATTTTGAACTTACCAACCTCAATGAATATGCACGTTTTGTGAAAGTAGTTGCCAAAAACTATGGCACCATTCCCGACTGGCACATGGGACATGGTGGAGAGGCATTTATTTTTGTGGATGAAATCGTGATAAAGTAAGTCATGGGTTAATTTATAATTTTATTTCTTCTGGTAAAGAAAAGTTTTTTGCTAGATCCACATTACCAGGTGTTAATAACTTTTTCATTTGTGTTAAAAATGAATTTTGCATTTCGTGTTTTATTGATTTATTTTTGCAAATAAAAACAAACACACCCTACATTTGCAGCTTATGGATTATGTAAATCAACTAAAACAAATGGCCAAACTCATTGCGCTTGAGAATACTGGCACACCTGGAGAATTGGCCCGGCAGTTAGATATCGACGAACAATCGGTAAGAGACCGCATTCATCAGCTTGAGGAACTTTACGCTGTTGATATTAGCTACGTGGAAAAATCCAGAACATTTCGTGTGAGCCATGGGCAATTTCCAATGCACCTGTTTAAAACCAGCCTGCAATATCAAATGAACTGATGTTATTTAGCTTTTAAGCACCCGTTTAAACTGGGTGCCACTATGCGCACATTTTTTGCTTTGCTAAAAATGAAAACTTCTTCAACTTACCCGTCATTTTAAGCATGACATGATACTCGACAGTTGGCTAAACAAGGCTGATTCCGGGGTAAAGCCCTGTAGATATAAATGAATGCCGTAACCCCCGCCATGAATGGTGTGGTAAGTTATATTCTGCGAATATTTTTTTTTACAGGAATTAGGCTAATGAATTGCACCGTCATTTATGGCGGCGACAAGCAGAGGATATAGCTTTTTATGGCTTTAGCCAGGAATATTTTGGTGCAAAATGGAGTTTCCCGGCTGAAGTTTGGCAGATAAGCCCATCTGGGGGAGTGAATGTTGCTAAAAAACGAGTTTCACGCCGCGAACGCAGCTAGAATATAACGCAATGGGCGCAGCGGGTTCTTACGTTGCGAACGCAGCGTTTTCGTTGCGAGCGCTGCGTGAAATACTGACCAAAATTGCTCGCCATGGATGCAGCGAATCCATCCGTCTCAGATTTCCTTTGCGGTAAATTGCAACACATCGCCACGAGCTCTCACCTTTGCTACACTAGTGAGAGCAAAGTCGCCCTCTCGTGTCTTCGATTGGGCTGTATTGTTTTCACCCACTTTATCGCTTTGTGCGACCAGCCGGATTGCGTCTCTGAATAGGCCTGTCTTGGTTGATATAGAACTCAGCCTTGTTTCAGAAACGGACATACTTCAATTAAACTCTCTTTCATTTTTCGTATATTTACACCTCTGTAAAAAAATCTACCAATGAAGAAATACATTTTAGGAATTTTGATCGTTACCATGCTGTATGCATGTACAAAAACCAACAGTCAAATGATTATACAATCACCCGACGGAAAAATTGAAGTTAAACTCGATTTGAAAAACAATTCACTCCCCACATATTCGGTAACCTATGAGGGCGATACCGTTATTAAACCTTCTTCAATGGGATTTGAGTTTCTTGATCAGCCTGAAATGTCCGGGTTTAGGATAGTAGATACACGCATGAAGTCTGTCAATAAAAAATGGACTATGCCATGGGGTGAGCAGGAAGAGGTTGTAAACCACTACCAGGAGATGTTGATTAGCCTGCAAGAGATTAAAAAACCTAAACGCTCAATGAACATACGCTTCCGGGTGTTTGACGATGGCATTGGCTTTCGCTATGAGTTTCCTGAACAACCCGGGCGCAACACACTGAAAATAAATGAAGAACATACGGAGTTTCGCCTAACGGGCGATCATCGCGTGTGGTGGATTCCTGGCGATTGGGATATTTATGAACATCTGTATAATGAAACCAGTTTTTCAGAGATCGATGCCCTGCAATTTGCTCAGCATGAATCGCTGGCACAAACCTACATCCCTTACAATGCCGTAAATACGCCCGTAACCATGCGTACAGCAAGCGGATTACATTTGAGTTTTCATGAGGCTGCACTGACCGATTTTCCGGGAATGACACTACGGGTCGATACAGAAAATCTCACTATGCGGAGCGAACTTGTTGGGTCGGAGCGAACCGAATATAAAGCTCAAGTGAGCTTGCCATTTGAAACGCCATGGCGAACCATACAAATTGCCCCCGATGCAGCGGATCTGATTGCTTCTAAAATGATTTTGAACCTGAACGAACCCAATAAGCTTGGGGATGTGAGTTATGTGAAGCCCATGAAGTATGCCGGTATCTGGTGGGAGATGCATCTGGATAAGTCTACCTGGGATTTGGCCAGTGGGCGCCACGGAGCCACCACAGAAAATACCAAACGCTACATTGATTTTGCAGCTGAAAACAACCTGGGTGGAATTCTCGTGGAAGGCTGGAACACAGGTTGGGAGAAATGGATTGGTGTAGACGACCGCGAAGGGATTTTTGATTTTGTGACACCATATCCCGACTACGACATTAATGAGGTGGTGCGTTATGCCAAAAGTAAAGGAGTGGAAATCATCATGCATCACGAGACTTCGGCAGCAGTGACTACCTACGAACAGCAGCTCGATACAGCTTACCGGTTTATGGAGTCGCTTGGACTACATGCGGTAAAAACGGGTTACGTGGGCACGATCATTCCCAAAGGGGAGTATCACCACGGACAGTACATGGTAAAACATTACCGTAAGGTATTGGAGACAGCTGCACAGCACAGGGTTGCTGTAAATGCACATGAGCCCATCAAGGCCACAGGTATTCGCCGTACTTATCCCAATGCCATATCACGTGAAGGTCTGCGCGGACAGGAGTTCAACGCCTGGTCGTCTGATGGTGGTAACCCACCGTCGCATTTACCTACGGTAGCCTTTACCCGTATGTTGGCCGGGCCCATTGATTTTACACCCGGTGCATTCAACCTCAAGTTGGAGCCGTATAAGCCCAACAACCAGGTAAGTACAACACTGGCACAGCAACTGGCACTCTATGTGGTTATTTACAGTCCGGTGCAAATGGCCTGCGACTTACCTGAACATTATGAGGGACAACCCGCCTTTCAGTTCATTCGCGATGTGGGTGTGGACTGGCAACAAACCGAGGTGCTTAACGGCGAGGTGGGTGACTATGTAACCATTGCCCGCAAGGAGAAAGAAACCGGTAACTGGTTTCTGGGCAGCATTACCGATGAACATGCCCGCGAGTTTGCCTTGCCTCTTAATTTCCTTGATAAGGATGTTACTTATGAAGCGACATTATACAAAGATGCTCCCGACGCGCATTGGGACGATAACCCTGAGGCCATCAATATTGAAAAGCACACACTTAAAGCTACCGATACACTGAATGTTCAATTAGCCCCGGGTGGCGGACTGGCTGTATCGTTCATGAAAAAATAATCAGAAAATACTGCAACAATGAAATTTGCCATCATCAACGGACCCAATCTTAATTTGCTCGGAAAGCGCGAACCCGGTGTTTATGGAAAAGAATCGTTTGAGTCTTACCTAAACACGCTCCGCACAGCTTATCCCGGCCATAAACTCATCTATTTTCAATCCAATGTGGAGGGTGAACTCATTAATTACCTGCACGAGGTAGGTTTTTCAGTAGATGGCATTGTGTTCAATCCCGGCGGTTATTCGCATACCTCTGTATCAATAGCCGATGCCATCGCTGCAATTGATGCGCCGGTGGTGGAGGTGCATATTTCCAATATTTACGCCCGGGAAAACTACCGCCACCAAAGCCTGACCGGGGCCAAGGCCCAGGCAGTGATAAGCGGCGCAGGGTTAAAGGGGTACGCTTTGGCGTTGCAGTATTTGGCGGAAAATTAGGCTAAACACAGCTGCATTTGCTTTAGAGTTAACGAATTAATAATAAGCAGATGTAAGTCAACAAATAAGTCCCTTTGGATGCCCGATAGCACAACATTAATAGGTTAAAACAGTGATGTTTTGCAAGTAAGCTTGCCAGGTCTTCGGTGAATAATTGTTACTTTTGAGATATAAAATGTCGACAAATAATGACCAAGGAAAATACCGACAAACAACTCGAATCCAGAAACATCAAGCCAACTGCTATGCGCCAGTTGGTTTTGAAGGTTCTGACCGACCAAAATACAGCCATAAGTTTACCTGAGCTGGAATATAAATTTGAAAGAGCTGACAAAGCCACTTTATACCGTACCCTTAAAACATTTGAGGAAAATAAACTCATTCACAGCATTGACGATGGCACAGGCTCCGTTAAATATGCTTTATGCCAGGAAACCTGTGAATGCCATCCCGAAGACCTTCACGTTCATTTTTTATGCACTGTATGTGGTCAGACTTATTGCCTCACAGATATTCCGGTTCCGGAAATTAATTTGCCGGCTAAATTTCAACTCGAGAGTGTAAATATGGTGGTGAAAGGAGTTTGCTCCAATTGTGAATCGGTATAATTTTTGCAACCCGATTGCACGAACTTTTTCTGTATATTTGCCGTTGTAAATTGAAACTTAACTTAAACAGGTGAATTTAAAAGGACAACATATAGGAAGGCTATTTATTTTTTTGGCAGGACTGATAATTCTGGGCCATGCTGTTGTGCCGCATCATCATCATTTTGAGTTAACCTATCCATCAGACCAGAAATCAACCTGTGAAATCCCACCTCAAAATAATTTCCCGGAAGAACACGATTTCCATTGCCATGCATTTAATGTACTGGTCTCAGAAAGGACAGCCTATTCTTCTTTTAATAAACCTTTACCTGAAAATTTCAACTTCTACTTAGCCGGAATCAATATCAATATTGAAATCCCAAAAGCTCACAAAGCAACGACAATAATTTATGGCTATCGGGCCATTTTCTTCCATCAATTCCGCTCTACAGCCCATTCACTTCGGGCTCCTCCTGTAAACGCTTAATTTCGACCAAAGTTAACATCTTAATATCAGTATATTAACGATAGCTGGCTTGTGGCTTACTGCTTTAAAAAAGGGGCAGTGAAGCAAGAGGAAATTATGCATCGAAAAATAAAACAAAATGGGGTATCTGATCATCTCCCGTAAAGTTTTATCTTTACGAAATGAAATATCCGGCAGATCAAATGGAATTTGAAGAAATGTTTAAATCGGAGCAAGCCTGTATTGATTACTTGGTATCATTG
>NZ_JBSRDC010000061.1:0-49891 GCF_055145285.1 Salinivirga sp.
AGAACATCAAATAGTAGAGGTTTATTGTTTATGCGGTTACTTGAACAGGCTGTTATTGCAGAGCCTTTAACATATGATAAAATTATTAACGAAAATCACGGGTGTTGATCGGATACCCCATATAAAACAATACAGTGAAGAATAATAAAAATAAACGGATGAAATGATAAACAAAATCATAACATTTTCAGTCAGAAATAAATTTATTATCGGGTTGTTTATCTTTGCCTGGATTGGCTGGGGGATGTATTCGGCGTTTAATTTGCCGTTAAGTACGCTGCCCGATTTGACGAACAATCAGGTGAAGGTCACCACGTACACTCCCGACCTGGCAACGGAGGAAGTTGAACGGCTGATTACTTATCCCATCGAACTTGAGATGGGAAATTTGCCGGGTTTAAAGGAAATTCGGTCGGTCTCAAAGTTTGGATTATCCGACATTACGTTGGTTTTTGAGGATGACATGGGCATGTATAAGCCCCGTCAGCTGGTTAAGGAAAAATTAAACAGCGCAGCCGATAAATTACCTGCCGGGGCAGGTAAACCGACAATGGGGCCCATGACCTCAGGACTGGGCGAGATTTACCAGTATGTTTTGTCAACAAAACCCGGCTACGATACGGTTTACGACGCCATGGACTTGCGCGAAATACAGGATTGGATTGTTAAAAAGGAACTGATTAATATTCCGGGTGTTGTGGGTGTAAACACCATGGGTGGCTACCTGAAACAATACGAGGTGGCAGTGGACCCCGACAGGTTGCGAAGTTACAACCTTGCCATAACAGACATTTATGATGCTTTAAAGAAAAACAACGCCAACACGGGCGGAAGCTACATTGAGAAAAACAGACGCGCATATTTTGTTCGCGGACAGGGTTTAACGCAGTCGCTGGATGATATCCGCAAAATTGTGCTGAAAAACAACAACGGTACGCCCTTACAAATTGGCGATGTTGCAACTGTGCAATATGGAAGTGCACCACGTTTTGGCGCTTTTACATACAACGGCAAAGGCGAAGCTGTGGGAGGCAAAATCATGATGCTACGCGGAGAAAATCCCGCAGAGGTAATTGCCAATTTAAAAGAGCGTTTGCCACAAGTAAAGGCTGCACTTCCGGAGGGCGTGCAGATGAAATCTTTTCTCGACCGTTCTTCGCTGATTAGTAAAACCACAAACACGGTAACCGAAAACCTGGCATTGGGAGCCTTAATCGTTATTTTCGTTCTAATTCTCCTGATGGGAAGCTTCCGTTCGGGATTAATTACCGCTTCGGTAATTCCCCTTTCCCTGCTTTTTGCCCTGGGAATTATGTACACCTTTGATTTTTCGGCTAACCTGATAAGTCTCGGGGCTATCGACTTCGGGATTATTATTGACGGCGCGGTGATTATCATCGAGTTTACCGTATTCCAAATCAGCAGGCATGTAAAGTCGCTGAGAAACCTCAAAGGAAAAGAATTGAAAACGAAACTCAATGAAATTACCATCTGGTCTTCGGGCAGGATGATGCGGACTGCCTTTTTCGGTCAAATAATTATCCTGATTGTTTTTATTCCCATACTTACGCTTACCGGACAGGAAGGCGAAATGTTCCGGCCCATGGCTATTGCATTTGGTTCGGCACTTATAGGCGCCATCATTTTATGTCTGACCTACGTGCCCATGATGTCGGCGCTCTTGCTGCGTCCTGAAAAATCGGATAAGCCCGGCCTGGCCGCTAAAATTTTTGACCGGGTACGCAACGGATACAGGGTTGTTTTAAGAAAAGCACTTCGTTACCGATATGCCGTAACATCTGTTATCATCCTGCTACTAATAAGCGCAATCCTTATTTTTGGAAGAATGGGTTCTGTGTTTATTCCTCAGTTAGACGAAGGCGATTTTGCCATTCACCCCATCTTACAGCCGGGTACATCCCTTACGGAAACAGTGGAAATAAACACGAAGCTGGAAAAAGTGCTGCTCAGTGAATTTCCTGACGAAGTGAAACAAGTTGCCACAAAAATCGGGACCGGCGAAATCCCCACCGACCCCATGTCGCTCGAAATGGCTAAGATGATTATCAACCTGAAACCGAAGGAGGAATGGAAGCGGGCCGAAACTAAAGATGAACTGGAAGCGATGATGAAACAGGAAATGTCGGCTACAGTTCCCGGGGTTAGCTTTTTCTTTGCGCAACCTATCGAAATGCTATTCAAACACTTGCTCACCGGCTCTACAGCAGATATTCTTATGAATATTTACGGCACCAACCTGGATACCTTGTACCACTACGGACAAAAAGCCAAAGGGATTATCAGCGAAATTCCCGGCGCGGGCGACTTGAATGTTCAGAAAGTAATTGGTCTCCCACAAATTGTAATTGATTATGACCGCGATAAACTGGCAAGGTATAACCTTGATATTGAAACGGTTAACCGCACCATTCAGGCAGGTTATTCCGGAGCAAAAGCTGGAATTATTTACGAAGGCGAAAGACAATTTTCACAAGTTGTACGATTGAAGGAGGAATTCCGCAACGACCCGCGTTCCATGGGCGAATTGTATATTAAGCGGCCCAACGGTCAACAAGTACAACTAAAAGAAGTGGCAAATATACGAATGCAGGCGGGTCCGGCATCTATCTCACGTAGAGCGGTAAAAAGAAAAATTGAAGTGGATATCAATGTAGGCGACCGGGATACAGAATCGTTCATTCAGGCCGTTCAGCTACAACTTGGTGAAAAGCTCAATTTACCAAAAGGTTACAACATAAAATACGAAGGAGATTTTGAGAGCCTTCAGCGTGCAAAAACACGACTGTCGTGGGTGGTACCACTAATATTGGCGTTTATCTTTACCTTGCTCTATTTCACTTTCAATTCGTTAAAACAATCCTTGCTCGTGTTCTCGGCAGTTCCACTTGCGGCTATTGGAGGTGTTTTTTCTTTATGGCTCAGGGGCATGCCGTTTAGTATTTCGGCAGGTGTAGGATTTATCGCACTTTTTGGTATAGCGGTGCTTAATGGCGTTGTGCTTATGAGTTTCTTTAATGAGTTAAAAGCAGAAGGTATGAGGAATGTTTTTAAACGAATATATCATGGAACAGACATGCGGTTGCGGCCTGTAATTCTCACAGCACTTACCGATGCACTGGGATTTTTACCAATGGCCGTATCCACATCTTCGGGCGCAGAAGTGCAAAAGCCCCTGGCTACAGTTGTAGTAGGCGGGCTGGTTACAGCCACTTTGCTTACGCTGGTTTTACTGCCTATTATTTATTCATTCAGCGAACGAATGCATAAAGTTCCTTCTTTAGGCCAAATGTTGTCACGGAACGGAAAAAGATTCAACAAGCCGCTTATAATGGGACTGTTGGGAATAGCTTTGATGATTCCGGCAACAAACTTTGCGCAAGAACCTGTTAAGCAATCTGTTCAGATTGACAATGTGAAAGAAGCCATAGAAATTGCCCTGAAAAACCATCCGTACATCAAAGCCGGGGAATTACAGGTAAAACAACAACAAAAGCTGAAAAAAACAGCATGGGATTTACCGGATACCGAGATGGCTTATGAAAAGGAGAATAATGCAGCGGGACTGAAAAAATGGTCGGTTGAACAGGAAATTAATAATCCTATGGAATATATTGCCGGGAGCAAGCTGGCAAACCAACGCATTGCACAAAGCAAAACGGATTTGGGAAAGCGCAAAGCACAATTGATAAGAGATGTTCGCTCAGCATATTTCAATGTGCTTTTTGCAAAAGAGAAGGTAAAGCTTTTGGAAGATTTGAAAAAGATATTCAGTGAACTTAGCAAGGCCGGAAAACTTCGGTATGAAACCGGTGATGTCTCTTACCTCGAAAAAGTATCGGCCCAGGCAAAATACAAGGAAATAAAAGTAGCTGAAGAAGAAGCGCTTAATCTGCTTGCTCGCAATACAAATACCCTGATGAACAGGCTGTTTGTAAATGATACGATAAAGATTGCTGAAAACCAATTAAGTAAAATGGCTATGGAAAATAGTTACACCGGAATGGATTCGCTGAATTCAAATCCGGATGTAGTGCTTTTTAAGCAAAAATGGAGAACAAAGCAGGCAGAAAGTAAAGCTGTCAAATCTATTTCATGGCCCGACCCTTTCTTCCGATACAGTCAAAATGATTTTACAGGTAACGATAGTTTCTCAGCCTTTGAATTAGGCCTTCGTATTCCACTTGATATCTGGGCTGAAAAAGGCAGAAACCAGGCTGCAAAAATTGCGGCTGAAGCATCGTACGAAGATTTCCGGCAGGTTGAAAATGACATGATGACGGCCTATAATAATATCATGAAAAATCTGGAAACCTACAGTCAGCAACTGGATTACTTTGAAAACAGCCGGTTGAAGGAGGCCGATATGATTATTAAAAGCGCCTCGAAGCAATATGAAGCCGGAAACATTGATTATTTGCAATATATCCAGTTTTTTGACCAGGCTACACGAATCCGGTTGAATTATCTGGACAAATTAAAAATGTATAATCAAAACATCATTGAACTTCAATATCTTATCGGACAATAAATCATGAATTATAAAAATTGCAATACAATGAACACTATAAAAATAAAAGCTAAACCAATCATTTTTTCCTTGTTGTTTGGAATGGCCTTATACGGCTGCTCATCGGACATAAATTCAAAAGAGCAACAAGATACAACAGAAGAACATGCAGGGCACGATCACGAAGCAGCAAAAGCAGAGGAGGGACACAATGAAGCCCTTCATGCCATAAAAGAAAAATTGGACGAAAACGAAGTGCTGATTACCGGAAAACAGATGAAAGGTGCCGGTATTCAATTAGGAGAAATTACGGAACAACAATTATCTAACGTGGTTAAATCGTTTGGCGAGCTTGTACTTGCCCCATCCGATGAAGCCTCGGTAAGCGCCCTGATTGGAGGAATAATCAGCGATATTCGTGTAATGGAAGGCGATTATGTACGTAAAGGTCAGGCTATTGCCCGCATAGTGCATCCCGACATTGTAAATTTGCAACAGGAGTTTCTGGATGCACGCAGCCAGAATGAATACCTGAAAGCCGAATACCTGCGACAAAAAAAGTTGCTTGAAGACAGTGTGAATGCGCAAAAAACGGTTCAGAGCGCCAGGGCTGCATACCAATCGAACAGGGGCAAAATGCAAAGCCTGAAGAAAAAACTTCAGCTTATCCATATCGACCCGGAGAATTTAACGCCAGAAAATATCAGGGATGGATATGCTTTAAAAGCGCCGATATCCGGTTATATTGCGCAGGTGAAAATCAATACAGGCAGCCATGTTACACCGCAACAATCGCTTTTCCATATTACAGCAAACGAAAAAACACACATTGATTTGAAGGTGTATGAAAAGGATATCAATAAAATAACGCCCGGTCAAAAAATCACCTTCAACCTGGCTAATAATACCATGAAACGACCCATGGAAGGCGAAATCATAAAAATGGGCAGGAGGTTCGATACAGAACAACGCACAGCAATTGTTCACGCCGACATCAAAGAAATAAACGAAAATATGCTGCCCGGCATGTCGGTTATTGCCTACATCCAAACAGGCGGCAAAAACCAACATACGCTCCCCGAGGCTGCTTTTGTTTCCGATGGCGGAAAAGATTATGTGTTCGTTTTAAAACGCGAAGGTAATGTTGAAGAAAACCATGCCGGCGAAGAAACTCATGCCCACCAGGAAGAAGCGCATGATGCTAATTCAGGTGAAGAGCACAACCATTCAGCTGAAAAAGCTGAAAAAGAACATATCCATCAACATGAAGCGGCCCATGATGCACATAGTAACGAAGCACATGCTGAAGGCAACCATTTTTATGTGTTTGAAAAAGTGCAGGTCAATAAGGGAATTACCCAGGCCGGATTTTCAGGTTTTTCAGCGGATATAGTGCATATGACCACGGCCAAATTTGTCGTTAGCAATGCCCAGGCACTATTATCCGAAATGAAAAAAGGCGGTAGCGGGCACAGCGGGCATGCCCATTAATGCAACAAAAAATAATGAACTATGAAAGAAATAAAAGCTTTTATCAAACCTTTTAAGGTAATGGATGTCTTTCATCATTTGAAAGATGCCGGTTTTCCCAACCTGACGGTATCAAAAGCCGAAGGAACAGGTACTTTGAAATCAGATGAAACAGAAATTTCAACTGAGTTTTCGATTACCAATACCGAAGTGGCAAAAATTGAAGTGGTTTGTAATGACAGTGATGAAGAAAAAATTGTCAGTATTATAAATGAGCAAGCCCGAACAGGTGACCGTGGCGATGGTATTATCTACGTATCGGATGTTCAAAAAGTATATAAAATAAAAAATGGTCGGAAAAGTGATATATAGTTTGTCCTAAAGCATTGAAATTTAAAATGAGTAGTGAGGGTCTCACTCACCGCGAGGCCCCCACTATACTCCCAATTGATTTTTTATTGGTCTGCAAAAAATTACAGATAATCTTTTTATATTTGAAACCTCCATGCCAGGACTTTTAACACATAGCCTGTTCCATGAAAGCGGAAAGCATGATTATTTGGAACAGTAAAAGTAAAAACTTGGTAATCAACAAATGGGAGATTCTGCCGCTTGAAGCAGGAACCATTAAAATCAAAATTATAAACGAGTGAAATATATATTTTTAATAGCCTCTTTCAATGCTATATTCTTTGCTGTTTTGATTTTGCAAAAGAAAAAGGCCTTACATGATAGAATACTGATTTACTGGCTTATTTATTTAGGTTTATACATCGGCATATACGCTTTGTTTTCAAATAAACTATTTACAGATTTTCACCTCCTTTCAGCAAGCTTTATTTCCTTACTCCTACTTCATGGCCCATTCTTGTTTTTATATATTTCTGCATTGATTGACCAAAAATTTCAATTAGATAGGAAAAAATTGTTCCATTTTGTTCCTTTTATCCTATTCAATCTTTTTATAATAATTGCTTCCTTTTTCCCTGAAATATCAGAACGAATAAGATTAGACCATGTGGAAAGTGAAGCCGGGGTTCCTCTGTTGTTCAATTTTTTCCTGATTATTACCGTTTTATCCGGCCCATTCTATTTTGTTTTGTCAATTCGGCGATTTAAAAAATTGGATATTAACATCTTCAATAATTTCTCATCGTATGAGAATGTTAACCTCGACTGGTTAAGAAAGCTTGTTTATACTTTTGGTGCTATCTGGACTGTTTTAATGATTTTTACTACGGTTCATCATATTTTTGGAATGTTCACATGGATTTTTTGTACGCACGGCTTATCTCTTTCGTTGTCCGTTTTTATTATCTTAATAGGGTATTTCGGGCTAAGGCAAAAAGAAATTTTTATTCAATATCACGATAACCGCGTTGAATACGTAACGGAACCGAAGACGAAGTATGCCGGTGTAGTATTGAAAGAATCTGAGGCAAAAAAATATGTAAGCCAAATACGGCATTTTATGAGCAAAGAAAAACCGTATTTGGATGCCAACCTTTCACTACCTGAGTTAGCCAATAAACTTCATATACCTTCGCATCATCTTTCGCGGGTTATAAATGAACAGTTTAATCTTAATTTCTTCGATTTTATTAACCAATACAGGGTAGATGAAGTAAAATCAAGGATGAAAAATCCTGAGTTTGAAAATTTGTCTCTTTTAGGAATTGCCTTCGATAGTGGTTTTAATACTAAATCGGCATTTAACAGGGTATTTAAAAAAATGACAGGATTTACCCCGAGTGAATTTAGAAATCAAATTTAAGAGCAGCACTCCAATAGTTTACTTGTTTTTCTACGGGGACTGTTTTATAAATCAGGTCTTTTTATCGTTGCTAAATGGGTACTACATTACAAAGTAGGTCGCACAGCTTAAAGAAGCATCATACTTTTGTTTCCAAATAGTTTAATATTAATCATTTAAAAAAGGATTATCATGGTACAAAAAACAAAATTGTATGCGATTTTATTACTGACATCATTTATTTTTTTGATGTCAAACACAGCTTTTGCACATTGCGATAGGGAAAACGGGCCCGTTGCCAAAGACGCGAGGGAAGCCCTAAAATCCGGAGATTTCAGCAAAATTGTTATATGGGTCGGTGAAGAGCAGGAAGAAGAGCTTCAAGCGAAATTCAAACAAACACTTGTAGTTTATAAAAACGGGGGTGAAGCCCGCAAACTGGCCACAGATTATTTTATGGAAACGGCTGTAAGGTTACACCGTGCAGCGGAAGGCATGCCATTTACCGGCCTGAAACCCGCCAGCCCCAATCCTAAAGATATCGCGAAAGCGGAAAAAGCCTTGGAAACCGGCGATATTGGCCCCTTACAAACCCTTCTTAAAGAGGAATTGGAACAAGAGACCTCCAGGTGGTTCCAAAAAGCCTTGGAGGCCAGTAAGAAAAAAGACAAAAGTTTAGAAGCCGGCCGTCAATGGGTGGATAGTTATGTCAAGTATATTGTTTATACTCATAAACTCTACCAAAAGATTCAGGCTGGCCCCCCACATGGTGTCGGTGATGAATAGACACAAAAAAATGTTCTACAACGATATGAACCCGGCCCGGAGAAGTTTTAAAAATTCTCCGGGCCAGGTTTGTTAATTGTTAAGTGCTTGTCACTTAAAAACGACATATAAAACACACAAAACACAACGGGTTGGCTGGCTTCGTGCAGCGGTTCTTGGAGCAAATGATGGAATTGTCTCCACTGCCAGTCTGGTTTTGGGAGTTGCTTCGTCAAGAGCAAATTCATAAAGCTAATGACATGCATAATCCGGGTTAGCTTAAAATACAAATAGAAAAGTATTAGAATCTGTTGAAATTTCTTTCTTGATCTCTCCGGCCGATACTAAAAAAAAAACCTGAAGCAAATACCTGCTTAGTAACTACTTATATTCTTTTTGTCTAAAATTTCAATAAAAAATTTTGCAGGTTAGCGAACATTAACTAACTTTGTGCGTATATATAGTTGAAAAAGATACTTAAAAAATTAACAAATGCATACACAACGCCAACAAGAAATTATAAACGCAGCCCTCGAGCTCATTAATAAAAAAGGAATCCAGGGGCTTACTATTAAAAACTTATCGAAAAAGATAGGTATAAGTGAACCTGCTATATATCGACATTTCGAAAATAAAATACAAATTCTATCGGCCGTATTAGCACTGTTTCAGAACAATAGTATGCAAATTTTTAAAGAGAAACTAAACCAAGAAGATTCGGCAATAGCAAAAATCAGCATGTTATTCAAGCATCATTTTAAAATTATAGCAGCAACTCCTGCACTATCAGCGGTAATCTTTTCAGAAGAAATTTTCAGGAATGAACCTTTGCTGGTTGATAAAATCACTGAAATAATTGAACGGAACCAACAAATGGTGGCAGAAATCATCGTACATGGTCAAAAAGCCGGTGAAATCAGAAATGATATTGATGCGAAGAACCTGTCGACCATTATTTTAGGGACCTTGCGACTATTCGTAAAAAACTGGCAGTTTTCTGCATTTTCCTTCGATCTTGAGAGGGAAGGAGATAAAGTAATTGAAGATATTTTAACATTAATCAAATAACTTATTGTTAGTAAAGTGGAGTCTACACTTCACTTTTTTTCAATTCTAAAGTTAGTTAATATTCACTATTATGGAAAAATTATTACAGCACTTATTAAAAACGCCCTGGTTAGTAACAATTACTACCCTGGTGTTGGGCGTAGTTTTCTTCTGGTTCATGAAGGACAATTCGCGCATGGAAACCGACCTGGACGAGTACATGCCGCAAGACCACCCGGCATTTGTTTACAGCGACAGTGCCGAAGATTGGTTCGATATTAAAGACGGCATTATTGTGGCCATCGAAGATCAGCGCGGTATTTACAGCACTGAAACGCTCGATACGCTCAAACAGCTCACCAAAAGGTTGCAGCGCATGAAGGAAATCGATAAAGATGATGTCACCTCGCTTTACACCGCCGACAACATTACTGGCACGGAGTTGGGGCTCGATGTAAAGCCTTTTTTCACACGGGTGCCAAAATCTGACGAAGCCCTGCAAAAGCTACGGCAAAATGTAGAAACCAACGAGATGACCCACGGTCGCATAGTTTCTGAAGATGGCCAAGTGGTGTTGATTATGGCTGAAATTAATGATTCGGTTTTTACACAGGAATTTTATGACCGTATTCTGGCCACAACCGAGGCTGAGGAGACAAATGATATTAAAGTTCATGTGGCCGGGCGTCCCATTGTCGAAGGCACGCTTGCGTTGCTGGGTCCGGCTGATATGAAACGCATGGTTCCTATCGTGCTTGTCGTCATTATATTAGTGTTGTACCTCATGCTTCGCAGCGTAAAAAGTACATTGCTTACCTTGTCTGTGGTGTTTTTTAGCGTGCTTTGGGCTTTCGGACTGATGGCCATCCTGGGCATTCCCATTTATTCGGTTACCACGATGATGCCGGTAATGCTCATAGCCATTGGGGTGGCCGACGGGATTCATCTTTACTCCCATTTACAACTGTACCTCAGGCATAACGAGGGCGCCTCTAAAATAGATGCAGTGAAAGATATGCTCCAAAAAATGTGGAAACCCGTTGCAATTACATCCATTACCACATCGGTAGGTTTTATTTCGTTGCTTACTTCGGAAGTTTACCCGATCAAATATTTCGGAATATTCACAGCTTTTGGCGTCATGACGGCCATGCTCTTCTCACTCGTATTCATTCCGGCCGGAATTATAATTTTTGGCCTGCCACGTGTAAAAACTGAACAAGAACAATCAGGTTCTAAAATCAGGGAATGGGCCAACCATTTTGCCGGAAAAGTTCTTTTACACAAAAAATGGTCAATTATTGTAACTGCGGCAATTATTGCACTATCAATCATCGGATTACAAAAAGTGTGGATCAATTCCAGTTTCCTGGACAAGTTTGAAAAAGACAGCGATATTGTGCAAACCGATGCGTTTATCAACCAACATTTTGGTGGAACAACAAACCTGAACCTGATTCTGGATGCTGGAAATAACGGGAAAGACATTTTTAAACAACCCCATGTTTTGCGGCTTGTAGAAGAAATGGAAAACCATGTGGACGATAGTCTGCATATTGTAGGGCAAACCTTCTCGCTTACAGATTACCTAAAACGGATGAATAAGGTGATGAATGCTGATGATGAAGCGTTTAACAAAATCCCTCCAACGCAAAATATGGTTGCGCAATACCTGCTGCTTTACGAAATGTCGGGCGACCCCGAAAATCTCGACCGTGTAGTAGATTACGATTACTCAAAACTGAATGTAAATTTTCAGCTTAAAAGTGACGATACCAAAGCGATTAATTCGGCTTTGTCAATTATCGATCAGTACGAAGGCAATTTTAAGGATAAAGGTATTGATATAAATTACGCCGGTAGCGGCTACACAGGATTAGTATTTACCGATTTAATTCTCGAAGGACAAATTAAAAGCCTTATCATGTCGCTATTTATCGTGATTATTTTGTTGGGACTGATGTACAAAAACATCAAAGCCGGTTTAATTGGCGCGGTCCCTATTACTGTTACAGCTCTTATCAGTTTTGGTGTGATGGGGTTCCTCAATATTCCGCTAAACACTACAAGTGCCCTGTTATCGAGCATTGCTATCGGAATTGGGATTGACTACGCCGTGCATTTTATTGAACAATATAAGCTCAACATTAGAGATACGGGCGACAGGTTAAAGGCGGCACAACATACCATGAACCATTCGGGAAGGGCCATCAGCTACAATGCAATAGTCGTAATTGCCGGGTTCCTTGTCTTACTTTTCTCGGTTTTTCCACCCAACCGTACGCTTGGCGCATTGGTATCATTCAACATGTTTACCAGTTTTCTGGGCACAGTAACCATCATGCTAGTATTGCTCCATGTAACCAAACCATTTATGAAAAAATCAGAACCATTAAAAAAATAGAAACTATGAAACGAATTAAATTTTTCAAAACCGTATTTGCAGTTATTTTAATAGCTGCTACCAGCGCACTGAGCGCACAAACAATGTCCGGACGCGATATTGTTAACAAATCGTACAACCGACCTACTGGCGAAGACCAGATTTCAAATCTGAAGATGACGCTGATCAACAGTCGTGGAAGCGATCGCGTAAGGGAAATTAAACAGTTTTCCCGCGACGATGGCAAGGTAGAAAAAAGCATCATGTTTTTTCTGGCTCCGGCCGATGTAAAAAATACATCGTTCATGAACTTTTCATATAGCGACGATAGAGCCGATGACCAGTGGATTTATCTGCCAGCACTTCGCAAAGTAAAACGCATTTCGAGCGACAGCAAAAGCGATTATTTCATGGGCTCGGACTTTACGTACGATGACCTTGGCGACCGTAAGGTAGACGAAGATAAACATAAGCTCTTGCGATCAGAAACAATAGATGACAAAGACTGCTACGTAGTAGAGAGTGTATCAAAAGACCCCGACTACATGTATTCGAAAACCATCACATGGATCAATAAGGAAAACTTTATTGGTGTAAAAAAAGAATTTTACGACGAGGATGGTGAATTGCTGAAAATACTTCACATTAAGAATTATAAAAAAGTGTCGGGATTTGACATTATCACCCATTCAGAAATGGAAAATGTGCAGAGAGAGCACAAAACAAAAATGGAACTGACAAATGTAGAAATCAATACAGGCGTTTCTGACAGCAAATTTTCGCAACGTATGATGATGCGCGGATTGTAGGCCACGAATAACCTAAGAATATAAGTCCACGAATAGCACGAATTAACACGAAGAGGGTTCTAATAAATCTGCAAACAGTTAAGCGGCTATTCGTGGAATTCGGGAAATGGTAGAAAGAACACCGGAAAGTTAGAAAAACTGAGCTGGAAATACACACCCAAAATACATTGAAATGAGAAATGTAATAATCATCGGGCTTTTACTTTTGAGTGTTAGTGCAATATGGGCACAATCGGAACCTGCCATTAAACTGGATCAGCTGGCAGAAATTGGAGCGGGTAACAGCTACATTACTTTCCCAACCGATATAGGGAATTTGGAGCCCTTGTGGTTCGAAGGCAATGTAAAGCCCAACTTCATGATCCGTCAATCGAAAAATGCCCGTTTAATGGGTGTGCTTACGCCTCAGATAATTATACGAATGTACCAGGAAGCGTCGTACCCCGTGCGAACACCAAGTTATATTCCACACATTAGCGTTTACTATCGGTTATACGGAGAAGAATCAAACTCTCTGACGCTAAGGGGAAAAATCGGGCACCATTCCAATGGCCAGGATGAAGCATTTTACCTGCCAGACGGCAGCATCAACCGGAAATCAGGCAATTTTGCTACCAATTATTTTGAATTGGGGCTGTTTAAAACCCGTTACAGTCGTTTTTTTAATGCCCATCAAATCATCCAGTCTTCTTTTGAAGTGCATCCTAAAGGATGGATGATGGGAGAAATAGACGATAATTATGGTCGCTATCGCTGGAAAATTGCGTTGAATATTTTCAAGTTATACGATAATGAAACAAAACCACAAGATAAAGCACCATTTTCTGTGAAAAGCGAACTGACCTGGTTGTTCGGTAAGTTGGACAATGTAGACAACGTAAACCTGGACAGGCTCATAGCAAAATTGACGCTCTATTACCATCCGTCCTTTTTCGAGGAGATTGGGTTTTTTGTACAGTTGTATCACGGCAGAGATTATTACAACATCTATTTCGACCATGACCTGAATGTCGTGCGTTTCGGCATTATGACAGAAAAACTCAGCTTTTGAACCAGGAAAAAAATTCAGGAACTCAAACCGTCAAAAGCTAACAACTAAAAAATAAAAGAAATGAGAAACTTGAAAATCATATTCAGCACTGCAGCAATACTATTGTTTACACTGCCGGCATTTACTCAAAACATTGATATAAACGGTTATGCACGCAATTACATAGGAGTATTGACCGACAATGGCGACTTTTCAATTTTACAAAACACACTCGACCTCAATTTCGAACGCAGAGGCGACAAATCGTTGCTCAAGGCCAACCCAATGCTCTATTCTTATGGAACAGACAGCCTTGATTTCCGCTTACGTGAATTGTACCTTGATTTGTATTTTAAAAAATTCGACCTGCGCATAGGAAAACAACAGGTTGTATGGGGCAAAGCCGATGGTGTATTTATTACCGATATTGTTTCGCCATTGGACCTCAGTGAATTCCTGTTGCCCGATTTCCGTGAAATCAGGCAGGGTGTAACAGCAGCCAAGCTTAACTATTATATCGGCACCGATATTGTTGAATTGATATGGATTCCGCAGCTTACCGCAACTCAAATGCCGCCAGGCAAATCAATCTGGTACCAGTCGCCTGATTTTCCCGCACCTGCCACCTTCGATTGGTCGCAATCGGAAATTGAGCCTACGCTGGAAAATAGTGAGTTTTTTGCCAAATACTCGGCGCTTACCTCAAAAATCGATTTTGAAATTATGGGCGGTTACACCTGGGATGATAACCCGGCCATGCACATCGAAAAGGAATTTGACATGTCTTCCGGTCAGCCGGTGCTTACGGGACTTAACATTACACCGGAACATCACCGGTTAACTGTTGGCGGCGGATCGTTCAGCACAGAAATTGCCGGCATCATATTCCGGGGTGAAGGAGCCTATTATCATGGTAAATATTTCAACACAACCGACCCAACCCAAACTGACGCATTGGTGAAAAAAGATTATGTACACTACCTGGCCGGCATGGATTTTATTATTGCAGACATTAACTTTAGTACACAGTTTATTCAGGAAGCAATTATTGACTACAATGCCGATATTGAACAAGATGAACTGGATAACACCATGACATTTTTGGCAAAGTATGACCTGCTGCACGAAACATTACATCTGGAACTTTTCACTTATTTAGGATTAAACAATGAAGATGCACTCCTCAGACCCAAAGTTACATACGATTTTGAAGATGGGTTCAGCATTCTGGCAGGCGCCAATATTTTTACAGGCAATAAAGACGGCCGGTTTGGCCAGTATAGAGATAACACAATGGTTTATACCAAAATTAAGTACAATTTCTAAATCAAAAAGCAGTTAATCGAAATTTTTATGAAGACAATGAAAATGTATCATATCACCATCTTTCTTGTGGTTATTTTGCTATTGACTATTTCTGCACTAAAAGCACAACATGGAGATATTATCCTGGGTAATTACCTTATGCCAAATGGTTTGGAGGTTAAAATTTTTAAAATAGATAACAAATATCATGGAAAAATTGTGGCTCTATATGATTTTGCCAATGGAGAAATTTATGATGTTGAAAACCCGGATGAATCGAAACGGAAGGAGCGGTTAGTGGGTAAAGTAATTATCTGGAATCTGGTATACGATGAGCAAAAAAATAGGTGGATTGAAGGTCGAATGTATGGCCCCGACAAAGGCATTACCGTAGACCTGGAAATACTGCAGGTCAATAAAAACACCATTTTAATAGAAGGCTCTAAATATTTTTTCAGCAAAGAGATGGAATGGAAAAGATTAAATTGAACAAGAAATATTTGAAAAATGAAAAAGGAAGAGAATATAAAAAAATCGGCATTTAGTTGTTTCATTTTGAATGGATACAAAGGCACCACAATTGATGAAATAGCAAAAGGAGCAGGGGTGAATAAAGCGTCTGTGCATTATTATTTGCGAGATAAAGAAACTTTGTATTTTTTGCTATTAGAAGAGATTAGCAATGAATTAGTTCAGCCTGTAAATATTTCTTCTGGGAAACTACTTTTTTTATTGCACGAAATACGGAGCAATAAGAACATGCTGCTAAGGACTTTGGAAAATATCAAACAATTGCCATGGGAAATGTTGATAACTCAGGAATTAAAGAAGGCACCTTCTTCATTATTTGTTGAGCTCGTAAAAGAGCATAAAGATTCAAATCAACAAGAGGGTTGATTCCATGGAATCCTAAGTTAATTAACCGGAATTAATATTTTTTTACATTTTAGCTATAGAATACTACAACTGGCGCAAATAAAATAGCATTTCAGCATCATAGGTCTTAACTGTGATATTTTTAGACTTATTTTTGCATTAACATGGTAATACAACACAGAGATATGCATTATTCAACAAATGATATACCCACAGAGCGTTTTATTAGTCGACTGCCTTCGTATGCGCCTACATCAATCCTATTTAGGTTTGTTTTTGTGAGTCTGATTGCAGTGCTTTCACTTAAATTGATTTTGATAACACTCACAAATGGAACACCTGTTCCCCGGCTAATAGACTTCGTTGTTGTGGTTGTTGCATTTAATATTCTGAGTGAATTGAACATTATATTCGACAATATTTTAGAAAGGTTTCTTCCAATCCCCCAGTATATACGCCATCGGTTAATGGTGCAGTTATTTGTTAGTTTGGGCTTGGTTGTGCTGGTGCATCAAGGAACAGTTAATATACTAAATTATAAAGCAGATGGACAACTTCATATGGTATATGTCAGCATTGCCACAGGTTTGGTTTTTGTAACGCTGGCATCAAGTAGTCTTTTAATAATAAGGCTCATGGAAAAATGGCATCATGTGCAGAAACAAGTTGAACTTATGAAGCAGGAGAAGCTCAGAATGGATTACAATACGCTGCAAGATCAGCTTAATCCGCATTTTATGTTTAATAATTTAAGTGTGCTTACCTCTCTGATTATTTATGACAAGGAAAAAGCTGTCAACTTTACACAAAATTTCACCGATGTATACCGGTATGTATTAAAAAGTCGTGATTTACACACTGTTTCATTAAAACAGGAATTAGAGTTTATTAAGAGCTATATTACCTTGCATCAGGAACGATTGGGCAAGGGATTACGTGTTAATATTAACGTTCCTGCTGAATTTTTTGTAACGGAGGTAGCACCTCTAGCTTTGCAACTTATTGTGGAAAATGCGTTGAAGCATAATATTGTAACAGCTGCTATGCCGTTACATATTGATATTTATATCCGGGAGAGAAATCTATATGTACGCAATAATGTACAAAAAAAGCAAAGTAGTTACTCAACCCATACAGGGCTTAAGAATTTATGCGACAGATATAAGATGCTTTCTGACAATGAGGTTAGTGTTGTAGAAAGTGAAAAGTATTTTGAAGTTAGTATTCCTTTATTGAAAGGAAATGACAAAATTCTAAAAGAAGCTTAATTATGCGTGTACTTATTGTAGAAGATGAAATACACAATGGCAGACTATTGCAGGGTATGATTGCTGAATTGCGTCCAACCTGGGAAATTGAAACTGTACTGGAGTCTGTGAAAGAAACTGTGGACCGGCTAAAGAATCATATCGAACCAGATCTAATCTTTATGGACATTCAGCTGAATGATGGAATTTGTTTCTCCATTTTTGAACAGGTGAAAGTTGAAAGTATGGTTATTTTCACAACAGCCTACGACGAATATGCCATTCAATCTTTTCAGGTCAACAGCATTGATTATTTGCTTAAGCCTGTAAAACAAGAACGATTAATAGAGAGTATTGATAAATTCGAGCACTTGTATAGACAGATAAAACAGGCCGATTTGCCAGATTATAAGCAACTTGTTGATTTGATAATGTCACCTGGAAAATATCGTAAGCGTTTTATGGTAGGCAATGGCAAGTCAATGATAAAACTGGAAGTGGAAAAGATTGCTTGTTTTATTACAGAGAACCATAATACGTTTGCTATAAATTTTAATAATGAAGAATATCTTCTGGATGCTACACTCGAAAAACTTGAAAAGGAAATAGATCCTGATATGTTTTATAGAAGCAGCAGAAGTTCAATTATTAATATAAACGCAGTTTTTAAGGTAGAAAATAACTTAGGTGGAAAATTAAAAGTTACACTTTCACCTCCAATTAATCGAACGGTGAAAATTAGCCGATTAAGAGCAGCTGCTTTTAAGGGCTGGGTTGATAAATAATATAAGACCAAATTAAAAATGAAAAGTACAATGGATGTGCAGGGGAGAGGTATATCCTATTGTGAAACAAAAAGCAAAGGGTTAATAAATTGAATATTAGAAGGTTATTGTTGTTTTGTAACATAAATCCCATAAACCATGCAATACTTAATTAAAAATACGCAAAACGACCTCACTGCTGATTTAATCTCTTTCAGTAGTGTGAGTTTGCAAGATATTGAGCAGGCTCAATTAATGAAACGTATTGATCATAAGTTTTTACTTAATAAGGCACAATTAAATGAAATTATACCTGAACTATACCATGATTTCTATGTGTTGACTATCAATCAGGTAAGTAATCATAATTATGTGTCAACCTATTTCGATACTTACGATTTGAGTATGTATTTTGCCCATCATAATCAGCGTGCCAATCGTTTCAAGATCAGACAACGCATCTATAATACTTCAGGCGATACTTTTTTGGAAATAAAACACAAAAATAATAAAGGCGTTACCCAAAAAATAAGGGTGCATCTGCCTGAAAAAATCGAAAATATACCTTACCACTACTTTGAATTTGTATCGAACAACTCAATTTATCACCCTATGGGATTGCGGCCGGTAATGGATAGTAGTTTTTTTCGGTTTACGCTAGTGAACAAGCAAATGAATCAGAGAGTTACAATTGATACTGACTTAGCATTTGTTAGTGGTAGAGAAGAGATACTCCTGCCGGAACTTGTAGTGGCTGAGGTGAAATCTGCAAAAAGTGATATTGATAAAACCATATTCGAAGTGCTTCGAAAGCAAGGTATTAAGCCTACTGGGATGAGTAAATATGGTGTTGGAATGGCTATGCTTAATCCTACTCTAAAGCAGAATTTATTTAAACAAAAAATTAACCATGTTAAAAATCTATGCTATGCTTGCTGAAATCAATACACAATTAATTAGTCTTCCTCTATGGAATGGTGCAGATTTAGGCATCTTTACTGTAAGATTGATCATGCACTTATTAGTGCTTTTTATCATCGTGAGGTATCTATATTACAGTAAAACTAAACGTCGCGACTATCTTTTCACATATTTTTTAATCAGTACTGTAATTTTTCTGTTAAGCTACATGCTCGAAAGTGTTAAACTTGAGTTGGGTATGGCGTTGGGCCTTTTTGCTGTTTTCGGTATAATTCGGTATCGAACCATGCAAATTCCTATTAAAGAAATGACTTATCTGTTTATAGTTATTGGGGTAGCAGTAATTAACGCATTGGCAAATAATGGGGTTTCAATGGCAGAACTGGTGGCCACTAATTTTGTAATTATTCTTATTACCTGGTCTTTGGAGCAACTGTGGCGTATTCCACATGTGAGTAGTAAGGTTGTGCAATATGATAAAATTGACCTAATTGTGCCTTCAAGAAGCCAGGAGCTAAAAGATGATCTCCGAAATAGACTGGGACTCGATATTTTTAGAGTTGAAGTGGGTAAAGTGGATTTCTTAAAAGATACAGCCAAGTTGGTAGTTTATTACAAAATTTCAGACCCGAATAATACTAATATGGCTGATGATATAGAGAGTTATACTGTAATTCAACAAGACAATTAATTAGCTTAAATAGAGGAAATGAAACGAATTTTCATACTGTTTTTTATAATTTTTATGGGGTTTTGTGTATTTGCGCAAAACGAACCTGACCGCCGGGATTTTAAGTTTTATCAACGCATAAGCGGGGGGTATATCTTTGGTGGTCAGGTTTATAATCAAGATTTTGAGTATAATCCTGGTGTTGAAATTCAGGGTGTTTATGGCTTAAAACTTAGTAAACGTGTAAGCGTCGGGGTTGGAACTGGCATTACAGTGCTCGAAGATGAGCAATTCTTACCGGTTTTTGCCGAAGTGAATGGGCTCACCAGCAAAAAGAACAATCCTGCCGCTTTATCCATGCAAGTAGGTTATGCTCATGGGTGGTATAGTGGCTACGATGATGTGGAGGGACTTGAATTTCGGGGCGGAATATATTTTGATGCTGGCCTGGGTAAGCAACTATTGGTGTCTGAAAATATCAGTGTTTTGTTTCGTGTTTCTTACAGGCATCAGTTTGCTCAAATGCAGTTTGAAACTTTCAATAACCCTGATTATAGAGAGGCTGTGCATTATGATATGCTTGTGCTTTCTTTAGGTATTGTCAATTTTAATTGACACTATTTTCTTGATATGGAAGTAAATATCAAATCAATTATAAACTAAATGCAAATTCCTGAAATGCAATATATATTTAACGCTTTTTGGTTTAGAATAATTATCAGTGGCTTTGCTCTTACGGTTAGTATATTTGATTCAAACGCACAGTCTTTGGTGATTAATGAAGTAATGTTTTCTAATCATTCTACCATTGAGGATGAAGATGGCGATACCCCAGACTGGGTAGAACTTTATAATTTAAGAAATGATCCATTAAATCTTCGCGGATACCAATTAACAGACGATACAACTGAGACCTCTCATTGGTCATTTCCTGATTATACTATGTTGCCCGGGGAGTATTTGGTTGTTTTTCTTTCAGATAAAAATCGGATCAGTGGTGCTGAATTACATTGCGATTTTAAGCTGAGTATTATGGAGGAACAGCTTTTCTTGTTAACTCCTGATAATGAAATCATAGATTTTACAAGTATCAGGTGTGTGCCAACAAATAAATCGCTTGGATGCCAGCCCGACGGTGCGAAAGACAACAGGCAGGTGTTGATGCCAACACCGGGCACGTCAAACAATGATGCTGAGGTTTTTGCAATAAATTTTTTGCCTGACTCATTGATGTACAATCTTGCAGGGGGATTTTACGATCAGGCAATTGAGGTAGAGTTTTCAAATTTATACAACCAAAATGAAATTCGCTACACGCTCGATGGTGACGAACCAGATATGAATGAATCCGTTTATTCGGGCAAAATAATTCTGCATGACAGAACTCCTGAGAATTTAAGATTTGCCAATCAGGTTGAAGATGACTATGATGTTGGAGATGCTATCTCAAAAGCCCAGGTGGTTAGGGCCCAGGTTTTTTCTGAAGGCTGCCCGGCTTCCCGGGTTTTTAGTCAGACCTATTTTATTGGGCGCCATTTTCAGGGCGCTTATGATGTACCTGTCGTGGCATTAATTACAGACGAAAACAATTTATTCGATCCTGAAGAAGGAATTTATGTGGAAGGGGCGCATCAAAATTTCAACCGTCGTGGTAAAGCCTGGGAGCGCGATGTACATGTTGAGGTATATGATAGTGCTGGAATAAAAGTTATAGACCAGGCCGCAGGAGCTCGTGTTCATGGAAACGGGAGCAGGTCAAGACCACAAAAGTCATTTCGCCTTTATGCCAGATCGGAATACGGGCAGCCATGGTTTAATTATCCTTTATTGAGTCAGAAGCCACAAATACAGAGATATAAGCGTTTACTTTTACGCTCTACAAAAGATTGGGGCAATACGCTTGTCAAAGATGAATTAACCCATTCCCTTATTAAGCCTATGAATACAGATTACACAGCAACAGAAACGTGTGTGGTTTTTCTCAATGGCGAATACTGGGGTATTTATGGATTAAAAGAACGGCAAGATGAATATTATACGGCCTCAAATTACAATGTTGATATACAGCCAATTAATATAATTGCTTATGCGGGTTCAGGGGCAATAACCGATGAGGGTGAATTTGACCATTATCAACAACTTGTTAGCTGGTTGGAGACGGTTGATCACAAATCATCGGGTTTTTATAGCGAAGCTGCAAGAAGAATTGATTTGGAGGCGCTCATCGATTATTATGCTGCGGAACTATATTTTGCCAATACAGATTTTCCTGAGAACAACTTACGGTTATGGCGGTGGGAAACTGACAGCTCACGCTGGCGTTATTTTTTCTACGATTGTGATGCCTGTATGTTGCGACCAAATTACGACCATTTGGGAGAATACAGTCATGATAATGAATCCTTTAATAATTACAAGCCATTTGCTTCGCATATTTTAAGGCACATGCTTCAGAATGGTACTTTTGCTGCGAATTTTAAGGCTGCAATAATACGGCACCTTAATAGCACATTTGCCACGGAAAGAGTGCTTAAAACAATTGAGGAATATGAAGAGAAATATGCACCCTTAGTGCCGGAGCATTGCTATAGGTGGGGGACCCCAACTGATTATGGCAAATGGCAAAAAAACATGGTTGATTTAAAATCTTTTGCTATGCAAAGACCCGTAGCTTTGAAATCCCAAATCAATAATTATTTGGGCAATCCTCTTGAGATTTCTCCGAATCCATCTGCTGGGTCCTTTAAGTTAAAAGCAGAATGGACACAGGGAACGCTAAGGGTTACCATTAGAGACTTGTATGGTAGGTTGATGTACCAATCGGCTTATCCTTCAGCTGAATCTGGTATTGAATTGTCCCCGGGGCTTAACTCGGGTTTTTATATTATTAGTGTAAGTGCAGAAGGAATGACATTTTCACAAAAACTAATTGTTATGAAACCATGAAGCCTGGAGTTTTTATACTAATACTTTTAATATTTCATGGGTTTTATGTCCATGGACAGGAATTACGCGGTGAGTTAGGGGTAGGCACTGATATTCCTAAACTGAAAAGCGATGCAGAAATGCAAATCAGACGTTTATCTTTTGAAGATAAGGACTATTCGCTACTTGGACAATTTAAAATTGAATATGAAGCCGCCGACTGGTTAAATGTCGGGATTTCATACCGATATAAAGCTACTGGTGAATCAGACAGCTATGATGGTAATCATATAGACTACAATAATAAAAATCGTTACACTTTTGATTTACAATATAAGTCTGACCGATTTGATAACGACATAAAGCTAAAAAACCGTTTAAGGTATCAGGTTAATGTAGATGCAGGAGGCGACAAGGTTACTTATTTAAGAAACAGGCTGAAACTTGATTATAAATTAACAAACCTGTACCGACCCTATATGGCTGCAGAGGTTTATTATAATACAGATGAACAGATAATTAAAAATCTAAGATTATACCTTGGAAGTGAGTTTGAACTGGGGAATCATTCTATAGAGCTTTATTACATTGTAGAGGCTGATATTGAAGACAATGTAGAATTATCTTACATTCTTGGTTTGGCTTATAAATTTGATATTTGAAAATATACTATCAGAGTTTTATTAAGGCTGTATAATAATTAACTCTATACGCTTTTAAGATATTAATATATTAAAATATAAGTATCGTAAAAGAGAACGAAAAAATTGTATTTTAGTTTATAACTTCATAGATTTACAAAGCATTAACAAACTTGTGAAACTTAAACTGAAATAGTAATATGCAAATTATAAAAACTAAAGGTAATCCGCAAAAAGGGTTGTTGGGTACCACATTGGGTTTTTTCTTCGGCTTTGCCGCTGTTTCGCTTTATGGCCCTACTGCATCAAACTTTAAAGAAGCAATGAACCTGTCGCCCGAATTGCTGGGGCTGTTGGTTGCTATTCCTGCACTATCAGGTTCTCTGCTCAGAATACCCTTTGGGGCTTGGGTAGAAACCACAGGCGGCAAGAAACCTTTTATGATTTTACTTTTATTGGGCTTAATCGGTTTAGGAGGTATAACAACCATTTTAATAACTTCGTACCCCGATGGAATGCTGGGTATGTATCCGCTCGTGTTGGTTTTCGGATTTTTAAGTGGATGCGGTATTGCAACTTTCTCTGTAGGAATTGGCCAAACTTCCTACTGGTTTCCGGTAAAAAAACAAGGTTCAGCATTAGGAACTTTTGCGGGGGTAGGAAACCTTGCTCCGGGCATTTTTTCACTGCTTCTCCCCCTTTTTCTATCTTATTATGGTTTTATATTAGCCTATTTTGCCTGGTTTTTATTTTTGCTCCTGGGAACTGTTCTTTATGGGATAATAGGTGTAAATGCATATTTTTTTCAGTATCGCAAAATGGGCATGTCAAATGAAGAAGCAAAAGAAAAAGCCCGCCGCGATGGACAGGAAATATTTCCTACCAGTGGAGTTAAAGATAGTTTGATTAATTCAGCCAAAATAAAAAATACGTGGGCATTGGTAGCCCTTTATTTTACCACATTTGGTGGATTTATTGCACTTACTGCATGGTTCCCGGTATATTGGAGCGAATTTCAGGACTTTTCAATCGTTAAAGCAGGAGTTTTTACGGCTATCTTTTCCATCCTGGCCTCTGCCATTCGGGTGCCCGGTGGGTATCTTGCCGATAAGATTGGAGGCGAAAAAGTAGCATTGTTTTCCATGGCAGCAATTTTAATTTCAGCCATAGCGCTCTCTTTTGCTAATACTATTTTAGTAAGTATTCTGGTTGTATTAGTTCTGGCACTGGGGATGGGAATTGCCAATGCAGCAGTATTTAAGCTGGTTCCATTATATGTTCCCAAAGCGGTTGGCGGCGCTGCCGGCTGGGTTGGCGGACTGGGTGCTTTTGGTGGCTTTGCCATACCACCGATTATGGGTGCTATTGCCGGAAACTACGGCGAAATCGGATACGCAAGAGGTTTTATCGTTTTTGTGGTTCTATCTGCAATTAACATTCTGATAATACGTGTTTTAATGAATAGAAGAAAAAATAGCCCGGTAAATCAATAAAAAAATAAGGAGAATCGATTATGGGTTTGCTAAATAAAATCATATACTTCAGCAGAGATGTTGAAAAAAGTACGGATAAACATACCGTCACCACCAATGAAGGCAGGAAGTGGGAGAATTTATACCGTAATCGCTGGCAGCACGACAAAGTTGTCCGTTCCACACATGGTGTAAACTGCACAGGCTCCTGCTCATGGAAAATATTTGTTAAAAATGGCCTGGTAACGTGGGAAATACAGCAAACCGATTATCCTGAGACCCGCCCCGGTTTGCCCAATCATGAACCCAGAGGGTGTCCGCGTGGTGCTAGTTATTCGTGGTATTTGTACAGCTCGAACCGCATAAAATACCCCATGATACGTGCTTCGCTTGTAAGCGCTTATCGAGAAGCTAAAAAGCAATTGAAAGACCCTGTTAAAACCTGGGAATCGTTAATGGCTGATGATGATTTCTCAAAAAAATATAAAGCGGAACGTGGCCTGGGAGGAATGATTCGTGCAGAATGGAACGAAGTAAATGAAATTATTGCTGCTGCAAATATTTATACCATAAAAAAATATGGCCCCGACCGTTTGGTTGGTTTTACACCAATTCCTGCCATGTCGATGGTTTCCTATGCATCGGGTGCAAGGTATTTAAGTCTGCTGGGCGGCACAATGCTCAGCTTTTATGATTTTTATTGCGATTTACCGCCGGCATCGCCACAAACATGGGGCGAACAAACCGATGTACCTGAAAGTGCCGACTGGTACAACGCTTCATTCCTTATGCTTTGGGGTTCTAATGTGCCGGTAACCCGAACTCCCGATGCCCCGTTTTTGACACAGGTTCGCTACAAAGGAACAAAAGTTATCAATATTTCGCCCGATTATAATGATGCCGCAAAATTCGCCGATTTGTGGATGAAACCAAAACAGGGAACCGACGCTGCACTGGGAATGGCCATGGGACATGTTATTTTAAAAGAGTTTTATCTTAATCAACAAACCTCCTATTTTTATAATTACGCCTTAAAATATACCGATTTACCTTTCCTCGTTAAGTTAGAAAAAAAAGGAGAACACTACGTTCCCGGCAAGGTAGTCAGGGCCTCTGACCTGAAAAACAATTTAAATAGTGAAAAAAATGCAGAATGGAAACCGGTACTTTTAGATGAAGGAAACAACAATTTTTGCATTCCCAATGGCACAATTGGTTCACGTTGGGACGAATCAAAGAAATGGAATCTTAACTTAACGGATACTGTAACCGGCAAAGAAATTAAACCTAGAATGTCTGTTTTTGATAACAACGATGATATTATTGAGGTTGCATTTCCATATTTTGGTGGGGAAACATACAAACATGAACATTTTAATGCCAGCCAACATCAGGATATAATTTTACGAAAGATGCCGGTGAGAAAATCAAAGGAAAATGATTTTACCTACTGCACCGTATTCGATTTAATGGTTGCGAATTACGGCGTATCCAGGGGTTTTGATGATGCTAATGCAGCGGATGAATATAGTGATGATTTGCCTTATACGCCCAAATGGCAGGAAGAAATTACAGGAGTGCCTGCTGAGCAAATTATTACTACTGCGCGGCAGTTTGCCGACAATGCCGCCAAAACAGAAGGAAAATCCATGATTATTATCGGTGCAGGAGTAAATCACTGGTTTCATACCGATATGATTTACCGAAGTGCGATAAATATGCTCATGTTATGCGGTTGCGTTGGCCAGTCAGGCGGAGGCTGGTCACATTATGTCGGTCAGGAAAAAATAAGGCCGCAAACCGGTTGGCTTCCTTTAGCTTTTGGCCTGGATTGGAGCCGCCCGCCCCGGCAGATGAATACTACTTCTTTCTTCTATATGCACACAAACCAGTGGCGGTATGAGAAGGTAGACTTATCTGAGCTGGTTTCACCTTTGGCTGACAAAGAAGAATGGAGCAAAAAATCCATGATTGACTGCAATGTGAAAGCCGAGCGAATGGGATGGTTGCCATCGAGCCCGCAATTGAGCGAAAACCCCCTGAAGCTGGCAAAAAATGCCGAAAAAGAAGGAAAAACCGTTGAAAATTATTTACTCGAAAAACTTAAAACAAATGAAGTAACCATCGCATCGGAAGATCCGGACAATCCAAAAAATTTCCCTCGCAATATGTTTGTTTGGCGGTCTAACTTATTAGGTTCGAGTGCCAAGGGTATGGAGTATTTTATGAAAAATCTTCTTGGAGCACAAAACAGCGTTTTTGGAGACGATTTAAAAGCACAGCAAAAACAGCTTCCAAAAGAAGTAAAATGGCACGATAATGCTCCCGAAGGAAAACTGGATTTACTGGTCACCCTGGATTACCGAATGTCTACAACAGCATTACATTCCGACATTATTTTACCTGCTGCAACCTGGTACGAGAAAAATGATTTGAGCACATCGGATATGCATCCCTTTATTCACCCCTTCTCTAAAGCTGTTGATCCGGCATGGGAGTCGCGCTCCGACTGGGAAACTTTTAAAGGAATTGCCAAGAGTTTATCAGGGCTTTCAACAAATCATTTAGGAAAAGAGAAAGACGTTGTATTATTACCGTTACAGCATGATTCGCCCATGGAAATTTCGGAAACTGCAAATGCAGAAGACTGGAAAGAAACGGGCCGGGAGTTAAAACCGGGAAAGAACATGTCGAAAATTATTGAGGTTACCCGTAATTATCCCGAAACGTATCAGCGATATACAACATTAGGGCCCCTGATGGAGAAAATTGGAAACGGTGCGAAAGGTATCAGTTGGGAAACCGGTTCAGAAATTGAATTTTTAAAGAAATTAATTCATACCTCTGAAAATAAAGGAGAAACAAACGGATTGGCAAAAATTGAAAGCGATATTGATGCGTCTGAAGTGATTTTAACCCTGGCTCCCGAAACCAATGGGCAAGTTGCGGTTAAGGCCTGGGAAGCCCTGGGAAAAACAACCGGATTAAACCATTTGCATTTGGCTGAAGGAAGAAAAGAAGAAAAAATCCGGTATAAAGACCTTCTAAGTCAACCCCGCAAGATTATCACATCACCCATCTGGAGTGGAATCGACTCCGAAGAAGTATCTTACAATGCAGGGTACACCAACGTACACGAGTTAATTCCCTGGAGAACACTTACCGGCCGGCAGACTACTTATCAGGATCACCCCTGGATGATTGCATTTGGCGAAGGAATGGTTTGTTATAAACCACCTATAAATACTAAATCTATTCAACAGGTTTTGGGGAAGATGGATAATGATGAGAGTTCCATGATTATCAATATGATGACCCCGCACAACAAATGGACCATCCACTCATCATGGTCGGATAACCTGCTGATGCTGACCTTGGGCCGTGGTGGCCCGGTAGCGTGGATGAGTGAAGATGATGCGAAAAAAATTAACCTTCAGGATAACGACTGGGTTGAAATATTTAACAGCAATGGGGCAACCGTTGCCCGGCTTATTGTCTCGCAAAGAATTCCCCGGGGTGCTTTAATCGTATATCATAACCAAGAGCGTACCGTAAATATGCCAATCAATCAAATTAACGGAAATCGTGGCGGAGTGCATAATTCTGTTGAACGATTAAGCATTAAGCCCACCCACATGATTGGCGGTTATGCACAGTTGAGTTACGGGTTTAACTATTATGGAACCATCGGTTCTAACCGCGATGAATTTGTAATTATCCGGAAATTAAAGAAAGTTGAATGGAAAGATGAACCATCCGACAAAAAGTAAATGATTATGAAGATACGTGCCCAAATAACAATGGTTTTAAATCTGGACAAATGTATTGGTTGCCATACTTGTTCAGTTACCTGTAAAAATGTATGGACCTCGCGTAAAGGCATGGAATATGTCTGGTTCAATAACGTAGAAACCAAACCGGGAGTCGGATACCCTGATGATTGGGAAAATCAGAATAAATATAAGGGTGGATGGATGTTAGACAAAGAACGTTTAACCCCGCAATTAGGAACTAAAACGGGGATTATGAAAAATATCTTTGGTAATCCATATATGCCCACAATAAACGATTATTACGAGCCTTTTACTTTTAACTATTCGATTTTGCATAGCGGCTCTAAATTTAAAACGCCTCCATCGGCACGTCCTTATTCAATGATTACCGGAAAACCCATGGAAAAGATTGAAAAATCAGCCAACTGGGAAGATAACCTGGGAAGTGAATTTGAAAAAAGAGGCCGCGATGTGAATTTCGATAAGGTGCAAAAAGAAATTTATGCCGAATTCGAAAACTCATTTATGATGTACCTGCCAAGGCTATGCGAACACTGCTTAAATCCAACTTGTGTTGCCGCCTGCCCTTCAGGTGCTATTTATAAACGAGAAGAAGACGGTATCGTGCTGATTGATCAGGATCGTTGTCGTGGCTGGAGACAATGTGTAAGCGCATGCCCGTATAAAAAAGTCTATTTTAACTGGAAAACCCGGAAATCGGAAAAATGCACACTCTGTTATCCGCGCATTGAAGTAGGAGAATCAACAATCTGTTCGGAATCATGCGTGGGAAGAATACGATATATTGGTGTAATGCTTTATAATGCAGATAAAATACTGCAAACAGCATCCACAAAAAAGGAACAGGATTTATACAACGAACACCTTGATTTATTCCTCGACCCAAACGACCCAAAAATAATTGAGGAAGCACAAAAGCAGGGTATCGACCATTCCGTGTTGGAAGCTGCCCGTAAATCGCCGGTTTATAAAATGGCCATCGACTGGAAAATTGCATTTCCATTACACCCCGAATATCGAACCCTGCCCATGGTATGGTACGTACCGTCCTTGTCGCCAATTATTTCTGCAGCAGAGAGCAGTAAACTGGGAATAAACGGTATTATTCCGGATGTAGAGAAGCTCAGAATACCAAATCAATATTTGGCTAATATGTTCACTGCCGGCGAAATAAAACCCATTGTTGATGCGCTTAAACGTATGTTGGCTATGCGGGCTTATATGCGTAGCAAAACAGTAGATAACTTTATAAATACCGAAGTGCTCAATGAAACAGGGTTAACGCCTGAGCAAACTGAAGAGATGTATCAATTGCTGGCAATAGCGGATATTAAAGATCGTTATGTTATTCCGGCTACACACAAAGAGTACGCCGATGATGTTTACGGAGATAAGGCAGGTTGTGGATTTTCCGATGCCAAGCATGCCACAAGTTCCAAATTCAAAAATCTTTTCGGAGGAATGTAATCATGATTAAAACGTATAAAATATTAAGCCTGCTACTAAGCTATCCCAACGAGGAGTTGCAGCAATTTCTCAACGAAGTTCCTGAAGAACTAAATAGTGAAGAACTGTTAAACAATGAAGAACAAGACGAAATTATCCGGTTTGTAAATCATTTTAAGGAAATGCCGCTAATCGAATGGCAAGCTCATTATGTTCAGATTTTTGATAATTCACGAAGTGCATCGCTTTATTTATTTGAACATGTAAAAGGCGATTCAAAGGACAGAGGGCAAGCCATGGTTGACCTGATAGAATCGTACAAAGAACAGGGACTACAGCTCAACACCAGCGAGCTGCCTGACTATTTGCCGGTTTTTCTTGAATTTTTGTCTGAACTGGAAGTTGACAAAGCATCTGAGCTACTGGTGCCGCCAATTGATGTAATATACCGCATTTACATCGCCTTGCGCGAAAAAAACATTATATATCGTCACATACTTAATGCAGTAATCTCATTATCGGCCGAAAAACCCAATGCCGAAGTTGTTCAGAAAATAATTAAAAATCAAAAACCATTAAATTTTGATAAAGAATACGAAGAAGAACCGGTTGATTTTGGTTCAAAACCTTTTTTACTCTAAGTTGAGCGATACGAGTTGTGCGCAGTATCGCTTTACTTAGAGTTAACCCCGAGTTAGAAAATGTTGGCTTCCACCATTTTTGTTAGTGAAAGCCTTACATTTTCTTAATCGTTGAGCGGAATCGCTCAATTTGGGTGTAAATTGTAAACATTAATGCCATGGAACATTACATTAATAACTTTTTATTTACCTATTTTCCCCACATTGCTTTGGCAGTATTCTGGTTCGGTTTAATTACACGATTTGTATATGCTAACCGAACCATTCAGGCGCAGTCTACCCAGTTTTTTGCCGATAAAAAAATACGGTTGGGTAGTAACTTATTCCATTACGGTATAATTGGTGTTTTTCTGGGGCATTTTACACTGTTTATTCCAGAAGAAATTTACCATTTGATAATGACAACAGAAACCAAAAAAGTAATCGCTCTTAGCCTCGGCACAACCTTTGGTTTAATGGCCTTTATTGGCATGATTATCTTGTTGCTCAGAAGAACAAATGTCACTAGTGTGAAATACAACAGCAGTTTCCACGACTATTTTATACTGGTTCTACTCTTTACAGAAGCTGCATTAGGGTTGGCATCTATTGGAACAACTGCTACTACCAGTGTTTCCGAATATGCAGCTTTGGGCGAATGGGCTCAAAAAGTTATTACATTTCAACCCGATGCAGGAAGTGTTATTGCCTCGCATAGTAGTATTTATAAAATGCACATCTTCATTGGTTTATTAATTTTCATGATTTTTCCCTATACTAAACTGATGCACATGCTTATTTTTCCTGTAATTTATTTCTTCAGAAATGGATATCAATTAGTCAGAAAATCATTGAAAAAATGAGCGGACAACAATTTCATAAACCAGATAAAAAGTAGATTTGCTCAATTTTTGCAACTCATAGTTATATATTTACATTTGTAATTAAATAAATATTTTGACGGTATGCAAAAATTTTTAATTATTATCAACGATGCACCTTACGGAACTGAGAAGGCCTACAACGCTTTAAGAATGGCCATGACGTTGCAAAAAGAACATGGCGAGAATGTGGCAGTGAAAATTTTCCTTTTAGCTGATGCCGTTTTTTGCGGGCTGCCCAACCAAAATACACCTTCCGGCTATTACAATATCGAAAGAATGCTAAAATCGGTTGTTAAAAGAGGCGGTGAAGTAAAAAGCTGTGGCGGTTGCTCCGAAGCGCGGGGAATTGACAAATTATCGTTCATTGAAGGCGTTGAATTAAGCAATATGAAAGAGTTTGCCCAATGGACAGTTGAATGCGATAAAGTACTGACGTTTTAGTCATTAATAGTGCTGCACAAATTGTAATTATCTTTTTCATGATTTTAAATGTTTTTACTTCTCTTTGACCTAAGTTGAGCGGTTTAATCGTTGTGAAAAAGCGCTTTACTTAGGGTTAACCCCTTGCTCCGCTGTCCGCGTTCGCTGAAGCTATAGCGTTTCACCTGCGGCAAGCCTATGGCGACCGAAGGGAAGCGAAAGCTACGCGAAGGCGAAGCCTTGCTCGGCCGAAGCTACGCGAAGGCGAAGCCGATTTAGAAATTGTCGGTTTTCACCGAATTGGTGAGGTGAAAGGCATACAATTTCTTTATCGTGAGCGAAAATCGCTCAATTTGGGTTTGACCTTGAATTACTTTCACAAAATAATTTGCCGCGCATCATTTGTTATTTTTTGGGTTTCTCTGGCGTAATTTATTTCGCAGGCACCAATCTTAGGTATTTTTGTATTAGCTCCGTTGGATAAACGTCGCTGTTAATCCGGTTGTATGCTTGTTGCACCAACTCTTTTTGTTCCTCCGGTATTGTTTCTTCTGCCATGGGGTAGAGCACATTATCCTCTTTGTAAATATGCTCCTGGATTAAGTGACAGTAGCCACGCGCACTGTCAAGTATCTTCTCCTTATCACTCATTGCAAGTCCCTCTTCCAGTCCTTTCACAAACCGGCGGCCTTCATCGTGCTCATGTAGCATTACCGGTATCGGATTACAATGCATGCCTATGGCATTTTCCAGCATTGTTTTAAACAAAATATCTTCTTCCTTTGCGTGATGGTATCCATCGGCATAGTTCGTTATAAAATCCACAACTTGCATGAAATAATCTTTGTCCGGTTCTTTGCCGTTTTCAATTTCATTACATTCATTCAATACCGCATCTATAACTTGTAGTATGTTTTGATGCTCTTCTGATAATACGTTTGTAATATTCATTTTATTTGGTTTTATTATTTTGATAGTTCGAGCATTTTCACAATCGGTATTTTTGCTTTTTCGATAATGTCGGCACTAAGTTGTACCTCAAATTGTTCGTAAAGCAAACTGTCATATATTTTTTGTAGCGTGTGCAGTTTCATGTATTTGCAGTCGCTACAACCACATGTTGAATCCGCAGGGGGAGCCGGAATGAAATGTTTTTCCGGACTTTGCTTTTTCATTTGATGTAAAATGCCGGATTCTGTTGCCACAATATATTCCTTGCTTTCATCGGTTTGTGTATATTTTAGTAAAGCTGAAGTTGAACCGATAAAATCTGCTGCAATCTGAATTGGTTTCTGGCATTCCGGGTGAGCTATGACTTGAGCATTCGGATATTGTGTTTTGAGTTCTAAAATTCTTTCCAGAGAGAACTTTTCGTGTACATGACAAGCCCCATCCCATAACACCATGTTTCTGCCCGTGATGCTGTTTAGATAATTTCCCAGGTTCCGATCCGGGGCAAATATAATTTCTTTATGCTGTGGAATGCTGTCTATCACCTGCTTGGCATTGGTTGATGTACATGTTATATCGGTCAGTGTTTTAATTTCGGCCGTTGTATTGACATAAGATACAACCACATGATTGGGGTGTTTTTCCCGAAAGCTTTTAAAATCGTTGTAGGGACAAGAATCTGCCAGTGAACATCCAGCTTCGGGGTCTGGTATAAGCACTTTTTTTGATGGCGAAAGAATTTTTGCCGTTTCAGCCATGAAATGTACGCCTGCAAATACAATAATATCAGCATCGGTATCGGCAGATTTTCTACTCAAATCCAAACTATCGCCTACAAAGTCGGCTATTTCCTGTATTTCACCAATTTGGTAATAATGAGCCAGTATTACAGCATTTTTCCGCTTTTTCAGCTCATTAATTTTTCCTCTTAGTGCATCGTTATTCATTCTACTTTTATTTTTGAATTATATCGGTCAACACAGCTTCTCCATCGCGAATTTTTTCTGCCAGCGATTGTATTGTTTCTATGCTTACAATTTGGTAAAACCCGCGTCTAAGCGTTAGGTACTGCCAGTGCAATGGGCAGGGGTTTTCATCACTACAGTTTTTAAGTCCGAAACCACATTTATGAAAAATACCATCACCTTCCATAACAACTATCACTTCATGCAAAGAGTGTTTTGACTGGTTTTCATCAAAGAAAAAGCCTCCTCCGCGGCCCTTCATTGATTTGATAATGGCATGTTTGGTAAGGGTTTGTAGTATTTTAGCACAAAAAGCCTTTGGAGCATCAATCTCCTTGGCTATTTCAATAACACCCGGTCTTTTGTTTTCCAAATTTGTTAGTTGAATGTAGACCAAAGCCCTCAGTGCATATTCAGTTCCTTTTGCCAACATAATTTATTGCTTCCTGTTTATTACATTTTCTAACGAAATAGCTTTCTTAAAAAGGATGTTGTTTTCCAGGTGAATATGCTTATGCAAATCCTGCTCAAAATCCTTTAGTGTTTCGTAGATAATCTTGTATGTAGTGCAACCATCGGGCGGACAAGTATAGTTGTTCGTTAGTTCAGAAATTCTCCTGAAACGATTGCCCTCAGTTTGGTGCTCTTCATCCAACAGATTAATTGTTTCGGCTACTTCACTTAAATTTTCATTTGTTTCAAAGGCTCCCTGTTTAATCTTCACCATTTTTCTTATAGCGGGAAACAATATGAGCTCTTCTTTTTTCATGTGGGCAGAAAGCGCACCGGCCGCACCCTCAAACAAATCGCGTACTTCGAATAGCTCCGGATGTTTTTCACCATGTACACCACACAACTTTTCTAATTTTTGCTGCAAAAAAGGAAGGTTCTCATTTACATAAGTATGATGCCTCTTTTCAATATAGTTACTTAATTCATCAAGCTCTAACGAATTCAAATACCTTGAATCAGGATCAGTTGATAGAACCATAGCCTCCAACTCGGGCAGTTTTAGATTTTTTGCATGCATCCTCTATACTCACATCTCCACCACAACAAAAATCAATATTGTATTTATCAAGTACCTGCGATGAGCGAAAATTTTCTTTTACGATATCGCCTACTGGGGTGTTTAAATTTATATCCATAATAAATTGCTTTAATTTTCTTCAAATATACAAAAAAATATAAAAGGATAAAAGGCTCTTTTTATAATCTTATCTTATATTTGTCGAATACACTCAAAAAGCATAAATTATGAACACAGAAAATCTATGGTTAGGATTTATTGTGGTTATGGTACTTTCTTTAGCGTAATTTTGATATTTCCCAGGTTGCTTTTGATAACACCCAAAATGGCAAAAGTAATAATTCGGGTGAACGGCTATCTGATTATTCAGGTTCGCTTAGGGCAGAATTTTTATCGGCAAAACTTGGGGAGGAACGGAAGGTGTACAAGAAAAATGTTAAAGGCTAAGTGTTTTGATTTTTTTAGCAGGGTTCAATATAGTATAACTTTGCAACTTTGTTGCATCAACTTGTTTGTACTTTTGATGTTGGTATTCTTACAATGGATGACATTTTAAAAAGATTCGTTATGAAGAAACTAATATTGATTACGATACTTTTATGCACAGTAGGTTTGGCCTTTTCACAGGAAAGCAACAAAAAACCCTATAAATTGATTATGGGTGCCCGGGTAAATCCCTTGGTGATTTACGATTTCGACGGCAACCGTAATGAAGCTGTGCGTTTACACGGGGAAATAGGCCTGATGTGGAACAAAAAGTGGTATTTCTCAGCCGGTTATACACCGTTTATGAACAGTATCTACACGTTCAACGAATATTGGTTTATCGGGATGGATAAGAAAATTCCCGTTTCGTTTGTGGCTTCGGCAGAATACATGGCCGACAATGATAAATTTATTTTGCAGGGCGGCCCCAACATAAAACTCAAATACGGTAATGTTTTTGCTTTTCTGTTTACCCCTGCCGATAAAGTTGACTGGGGACTGAAAGTAGGCGCTTTTATTCCGTTGAATGTAATTCTTAAAGAGAGAAAATAATGCAAAAATCCATATACAACATCCCGGAAATGGACTGCCCCTCGGAAGAGAACCTCATCCGCATGAAACTGGATGGTGTTGAAGGCATCCGCCAATTGGAGTTCGATATTGAAAACCGCAAACTTTCGGTCTTTCATTCCGGCGAAAATTCGGAAATTACCCAAAAACTGGACAGCCTGAACCTTGGAGCAAAACTGGTGAAAACTGAAAAAGCCGAAGAAACCGACCTTAGTGCCGAAAGTACAAGCGGCCAAACCAAATTATTGTGGACTGTACTGCTTATCAATTTTGCGTTTTTTGTCATTGAAATCACCACTGGATTTATTTCCTGTTCCATGGGCTTGGTGGCCGACTCGCTCGATATGCTTGCTGATGCGGCTGTGTACGGCTTGAGTTTGTGGGCAGTGGGCGCTGCGGTTGCCCGCAAAAAGAAAGTGGCCAGGCTAAGCGGGTATTTTCAAATGGCTCTGGCAGGTTTTGGCTTTTTGGAAGTTATACGCAGGTTTATCGCAGCAGAAGAAATTCCTGACTTCAGGATAATGATTGGAGTTTCCATTTTGGCACTTATTGCCAATTCCGTGAGTCTTTATCTGCTTCAAAAGTCAAAAAGCAAAGAAGCCCACATGAAAGCCAGCATGATTTTCACCTCCAACGACGTCATCATTAATTCGGGTGTAATTGTAGCAGGAATTTTAGTCATGCTCACTCAATCAAAATACCCCGACCTCCTTGTAGGAGCTATTGTCTTTTTGGTTGTGGTAAGAGGAGCAATTCGGATTTTGAAATTAGGGAAATAGGTTTTAATAACCGAGCCATGATTCGCCGAAAGTCGAACAAAATTCCGGAGGTGGTAGAACCGGAAATACCCCGGTTTTTTCGTTGCTCTTGTAGTAATTTGTTATTTTTGATAGGTTGATAAGAAAGAGTTTTACCGGCTTAACCGAAACAGATGATGGACAGAAAAAATGAACTGCAAAAAACAGAAAACTTTGTCATTTTCCAAACCGAAAGCGGAAAGGTAAATGTTGAAGTGTATTTTCAAAACGACACGTTGTGGCTTACACAAAAAGCCATGGCAACATTGTTTGAAAAAGACAGGTCGGTGATTACTAAACACCTGAAAAAAGTTTTTGATTCGGGCGAGCTGAATGAAGAAGTGGTATGTGCAAATTTTGCACACACCACTCAACACGGAGCAATAGAAGGGAAAACACAAAATACATTGTGAGATTTTACGAATCGGACTTTGATAAAGAAGTAAAGAAACAACTCAAAGAGAAGCAATAACCTTATGACACATATACACGAACATACGCAAGAGGCAAGCAAAAACTATAGTAAAGCTTTTGCCCTGGGCATTGGTTTAAATGTAGCCTATATTGTAGTTGAAATTGTTTACGGATTAATTGCCAATTCATCGGCTCTGCTGGCCGATGCCGGACATAATGCCAGCGATGTGCTCGGGCTTGCTTTCGCGTGGACAGCTATGTGGCTGGCTACTTTCAAACCCAGAGGTAAATACACCTACGGACTTCGAAAAACAACCATTCTTGTTTCCATTTTAAATGCTCTGTTGCTGTTTGGCGCTGTGGCCGTAATTGCCTGGGATGCCATCGGGAAATTCCAAAATCCCGAACCGGTGGCCGGCACACAGGTAATGATAGTTGCCGCCATTGGTGTAGTAATTAATACGCTCACCGCTTTGCTTTTTATGAAAGGCCAAAAAAACGACCTGAACATCAAGGGCGCATTCCTTCATATGGCAGCCGATGCCGGAGTTTCGCTGGGCGTGGTAGTGGCTGGTTTATTAATCAATGTTACCGGATTGCAGTGGATTGACCCACTCACAAGTTTCCTTATTATTGCGGTTATCCTTTGGGGAACCTGGCAATTATTTACCGATTCTATCGATTTGGCCTTAGATGCCGTCCCCAAACATATCAACCTTGAGAAAGTCAGGAAATTTCTGCTGGCACAAAAAGGCGTAGAAAACGTTCACGACCTGCATGTTTGGGCAATGAGCACCACAAAAACAGCATTAACCGCTCACCTGATAATGCCGGAAGGCCACGAGGACAATTTTATTCCCAACCTACAACATGAACTCCAACACGAGTTTGGAATCAACCACACAACCCTTCAAATTGAAAACAAAAAAATAGAAGAAGATTGTGAAATTGATTGTTAACTTTATTTTTTTTCGAGTTAATACAACAAACCAAATATCCATAAAGGAATCACATTGAAAACACCGGTTTCAATATTATCTTTCACAACAAAAGCGTTTTTCACACCCTTTATCTGTTTTTTATTTTTGGATTTCCCTCCAACCTCAAAAACTATGGTATCGTCTACAAGAAAATCAGCTTTTTCGGAAAGCTTGATTTCATGAATATGTCGCATTTGTGAGATAAAAAAGGTTTCTCTTAGATTTCCGATATCTGGTTCAATATTACTAATAGCATAACTTAGGTTTGTATTTTGCATCCAAATTTTATCGGGTTTCGACAATGTACCTATACTTTTAGATTGTTTATTGAGGGCGGATATCAACTCAGCCTTTTCCATAAAATGAAGTGCTTCAACTAAATAATTTCTATTGATACCTATTCGTTCACTCAATTTACTAATATTAGGTGTAAATGGCACATTAACAGCCAAAATATATAACAAACGCTTAAGTTTTACAATATTAGCATAATTGATGTTCTGCGTTGCCGCCATATCAACATCTAAAATCAAACTTATTGTTTGTCGCAACTTTTGATAGTATTCCTCTTTCTCTCCATCGTAATAAGGGTATACACCAACCTGCAAATATTCATGGAAGAATTGTAACGGTTTAAATTTTTGTAACAAATCGTTTGTTACTGACTCATGATTTTTTAAAACATCATCCAATGTAAATGTGGGAACGTTTATCTCTTTGTGGAACAATAAAAATTCTCTAAAAGAAAGCTCCTTTAAGTGATAACTCAAGGCACGTCGGCTTAAATCACTCTCTCCTTTATAAATATCTAATATTGATGACGAAGTGAAAAGCGTTTTAAGATTTGGGAAATCATCATAAATCAACTTTAATTCCCGTGACCAGTTTGGATATTTGTGCACTTCATCTAACAGTAATAATTCGCCACCCCGTTTATTAAATTCTTCTGCAAGACCGTATAAAGAGCTATTAGAAAAAAACAGGTCATCCAAAGCTACATAAAGTGTTGTCTTATGGCTGAATTTAAAACCAATTTGCAATAATAAAGTTGTTTTCCCTGTTCCACGTGCCCCCAATACGCTAATTAATCGGTTATTATAATTAATTTTATTGTATAAATACCGATAAAACTTCCCTGGGCAATTATTTATTTTCTGCGATGATTTTCGAAATAAGTTTTCCATTCTGCACAAATTTTAAGCAAAAGATACGCTATTTTGCTTTAAAACTAAGCAAATTTTACAAGTTTTTGCTAATATTTTTAGCAAAAGTACAAGAATAAGGACTAATGAAATGTTATTTATTGACAATTTCGTCGATGATGTTGCATCGTTGATTGATTTTCAATGGCAACGAATAAGGATATTGATAGCATATTTGTTTTTCAATAGAACAATTTACTTATTACTGCGTTTTATAGTATAAGATGAAACAGGTTTTTCCCATATTATTATCTTTTATTCTATTGGCAAGCCACACGTCCTTGACCTTAGGAACGCACTTTTGCGGTGGTGAGACCGTGGCGACAAAGATAATGTTGGGTGATACACACATAGGTTGTGGTGTAATGGATATGGAAGAACCTTGCGATGATTCTGAAAACCCCAACAAAAACAAAACTAGTTTTGATAAAAACCCGTGCTGCGAAAACGAATATCAAGGCGTACAGACAACAAATGAATTTGTAAAAGATGCTGTTCAATTTTCTTTTAATAGTGAATTCGCAGTAGCATTTATTTATACCACATTGAACCTGGATTTATTTCCAAAGTCAACTTATCAGTTTTATACTGAATATAGTCCCCCCCTCATTGAAAAAGACACTCAGGTGCTTTTTCAAACTTTCCTGATTTGATTTTAAAATAAAGATTGATTCCATACTACAAGTAATAGTCTGGCAGTTAGTGTGTTGCGTTATTGCAATAACTCATCTTTCATTTTAAAATCATGTATTATGTTTATAAAACTATTAATCATATCAATAATTCTTGTATCCGTTGTAATGCTGGCCCTCGGAATTAAATTGTGGTTCGACCCCGATGCTGAGTTTAATGCGAATTCCTGTAAGCTTAACGACGAAAACGCTAACAGCGTCAGTGGTTGCCCAAAATGCGAGTTAAAAGACCTGGTTAATTGTTCTGAAGAACCGGTCAGTAAAATCAAAACAAAATAAATGAATTGTTAAACTTAAAATTCAATATTATGAAATTAATTAAAGCATATATCAGGCACAGAAAAACAGAAGAGGTATACAACGCCCTGAAGCAGGCAGGTTTCTGCTGCATGACCTTAGTTGAATGTGAGGGAACCGGACAGTATTCCGACCACGAAAAAGAACACGTCAGCGAGAAATATCCATTCGCTGATGCGTACCTGGTTATCAAACTGGAAATATTGGTTGCAGACGAACACGTAAAATCGGTAGTTAAGATAATACGTGAAAACGGACGTACCGGCTATCGCGGAGACGGTTTGGTTGCCATTTCACCGGTGGAGGAAGTGTACAAAATTCGCAATGATGAATCAGGTATTCTTGCCATTTAATAGCAAAATCATGAAAATTTCAGTAAAAAACATGGTCTGCAACCGCTGTATCATGGTGGTTGAACAGACATTTCAGCAGGCCGGAGTTGAAGTTGAGAATATCCAACTGGGAGTTGTAGGAACAAGCAAAGAGCTGAACGAGAGTGCAATCAAAAGAATCGACGAAAATCTGAAAAAGGTTGGCTTCGAGATAATCAATGATTCAAATAGCCGGCTAATAGAGCAGATTAAAACATCAGCAGTTGATTACGTTTATCATAACAAGTGGGACGAAAGACTCAACTTTTCTGACTACCTGACCGATAAAATTAATCTCGATTATCCATATTTAAGTTCGCTCTTCTCATCTGTTGAAGGCACAACCATTGAGAAATACCTTATTAATCTCAGAATTGAACGGATAAAAGAATTAATTGTGTACGATGAAAAAACACTAAGTGAAATTGCCTGGGAAATGGGGTACAGTAGTGTGGGCCATCTCTCCGGCCAGTTTAAAAGAACAACAGGTTTTAGTCCGTCTTATTTTAAAAATATGAAAGAACAAAAGCGTAAATCAATTAATGACCTATGAATTATGTAAATCATTCAACGAATTATGTAACATGGGAGCGGACAGCATCCTGTATCTTTGCAATAAGAATTTAAAGAAAAAGATATTAATCATTAAAAATGGAGTAATTATGAAAAAGTTAGCAATTCTGGCAACAGCAATATGTTTCCTAACTGGTTTTACAGCAAATGCACAAATGCATCAGGGAAAAAGTCAAAAATCAGGTCAAAAACAAGGCATGATGATGCAAAGTAAAGGCATGATGCAGGGTGGCATGATGCACGGAGGTATGATGAAAAACATGATGTGCCCGATGCACAAAGGCATGATGGGGCAACAAATGCCCATGAAAAAATATATGATGGCAGTCAACATGCTCCCCAATATGCAGTCACAGTTGGCCCTGTCACAAGATCAGACGGAACAACTCATCGACATGCAGGCGTCATTTAAAAAGCAGCAGATAGATTATAAAGCCGATTTGACCAAGAAGCGAATGAAGCTTCAAAATATGCTGAAAAACGACGCTACTGCTGATGAGGTCAGAAGTCAAATGAAAGCCTGCTCAGAGACAAAAATCAACATGAAGGTTGCGGCCTATGAAACGGCCAACAACATGAATTCTGTACTAACTGATGAGCAAAAGGAACAGTTAAAAAACATGATGATGCAGCAGGATAACATGAGGCAAGGCAGAATGCAAAATATACAAGGAAATACGAATCAAAACAGTCACAAACATTAAAAGATATTTATCATGGAATATTACATTAATAAAACAATTACGGCAAATTTTGATCAGGCGATAGAGCTTGTAACAGAAGCATTAAAAACAGAAGGTTTTGGAGTACTTTCCGAAATTGACATTCAACAAAAGCTTAAAGAGAAACTGGATGTGGATTTCAGAAAATATAAAATCCTGGGTGCATGTAACCCGCCAAGTGCCCATAAAGCCCTTCTTCAGGAAGATAAGATTGGCACCATGCTTCCATGCAATGTAATTGTACAGGAAATCGATGAAAACCAGGTGGAAGTAGCAGCCGTTGACCCGGTAGCCTCAATGATGGCTGTCGACAATGAGCGTGTTGCAGCTGTTGCCAAAGAAATCAAATCAAAACTTGAAAAGGTTATTGCATCACTATAAAAAATAAGAAAGGAGTTTAATATGCATGGATACGGAGGAATGGGCTTTGGTATGATTTGGTGGTGGATAATCGGCCTTGTTGTGGTTGCAGCCATAATTTGGGTCGTAATACGCTCTACCGGCCAAAATAATATCCTAAATAACACAGCCAATCATAAATCGGCAATCGATATACTCAAAGAACGATATGCAAGTGGCGAAATTGACAAAGAGGAATATGAATCGAAGAAAAAAGACCTCGGGATTTAATTTAAAACTGTAGAAATGGAAAGTAAAGAGCATAACAAATTTTACTGCCCCATGAAATGTGAAGGGGACAAAGTTTATGACCAGCCTGGAAACTGCCCGGTATGCAATATGCACCTGGTTCCAGTAGGTGATGATGAACCAAAGCATGAACATCACCATCATGGTGAGCACAAAAATGAGCATGCAGAAAGTAAGCATGAGCATAAACATCGCCCACACTCGGAAAGCGGCGACAAATATTATTGCCCCATGCACTGCGAAGGTGATAAAACCTACGATAAACCGGGTGATTGCCCTGTTTGCGGAATGCACCTGAAAAAAGAAGAAGAAAATTCGGGTCCCGGCAGCGAGAAAATCATCTATACCTGCCCGATGCACCCGGAAGTGCAACAGAAGCACCCGGGCAGCTGTCCGAAATGTGGAATGGATTTAGTTCCTGAAAAAGCAGAAGAAACCAGCGAGGAAGAAAAAGCCTACAAGAAAATGGCCAAAAAATTCTGGGTGGCATTGGCTTTAAGCATACCTGTTTTCTTTATTGCCATGTCAGAATTTTTTCCATTTCTTAAATTAGACGAAATAGCTCCCCGTAAAGTCTGGGGATGGATTGAATTTGCATTGGCAACGCCTGTGGTATTCTATTCGAGCTGGGTCTTTTTTAAGCGTGGATATAGTTCCATTCGGCGTTGGTCGCCTAACATGTGGACATTGATATCTTTAGGAGTTGGCGCTGCGTATCTTTTCAGTGTATTTGCATTAATTATTCCAGAAGCTTTTCCTGAACAGTTTAAAGATGCGAGCGGAAACGTTCACCTTTATTTCGAAGCCGCAGCAGTCATTTTAACCTTGGTATTGTTGGGCCAGGTACTCGAACTCAGGGCGCACAGCAAAACCAATTCCGCCATAAAGGCTCTCCTGAATTTGGTGCCGCCGGTAGCAAGAGTTATCCGCAATGGAGAAGAAACAGAATTACCCCTTGAAGAAGTGCAGGAAGGTGACATTTTAAGGGTGCGTCCCGGTGAAAAAATACCAGTCGATGGTGTGCTCACAACAGGTAATGCTGTTGTTGACGAAAGCATGATTACCGGGGAACCTATTCCGGTAGATAAATCACAAAATGACAAGGTTACCGGAGGAACCATAAACGGGAACACTTCATTTGAGATGAAAGCTGAAAAAGTAGGGAACGATACCCTGCTGGCTCAAATTATCGAAATGGTCAACAAGGCCAGCCGGTCGCGTGCTCCTATACAAAAACTCGCCGATGTGGTAGCCAAATATTTTGTGCAAATTGTGGTAAGCATTGCTATCATTACCTTTGCCGTTTGGGCAATCTGGGGTCCTGAACCTGCATATGTTTACGCTTTTGTCAATGCAATTGCAGTACTTATTATAGCCTGCCCTTGTGCATTAGGGTTGGCCACGCCCATGTCTATCATGGTAGGTTCTGGAAGAATGGCACAAGCCGGCGTGCTGGTTAAAGATGCCCGTGCCATTGAAGAAATGAACAAAGTGGATACCCTTATTATCGACAAAACAGGGACGATAACCGAAGGAAAACCGGCATTAAAAGCTTTTCACTCATTTGGAGATTTGTCCGAAATAGATATTCTCAGGATAGCCGCATCAGTTGATGCCAATAGTGAACACCCCGTTGCAGAAGCAATTGTAAATGGAGCAAAAGAAAAAGGGATTAAACTGCAAAAGGTTGAACAATTTGAAGCAGTAACCGGCAAAGGGGTAAAAGGAATGATTGACGGGAAACAAGTTGGGCTTGGAAATAATCGGTTGGCTGATGATTTTAGAGCAACTCTTCCAAAGGAACAGCAGGAGACTGTGAAAGAATGGCAATTGACAGGTCAAACGGTGATGTACCTTTTAATTGAAAATAAAGTTGAAGGTATTGTAAGCGTGGCCGATACCATTAAAGAATCCTCTGCCAAAGCAATTCGGGAATTACAAAGTATGGACGTGGATGTGTACATGCTTACCGGCGACAATAAATTTACAGCCAAAGCAGTGGCCGATGAGTTAAAACTCGATGGCTTTGAAGCAGACTGTCTACCCAATGACAAGTTCAATAAAGTTAAGGAGTTACAGGGAAAAGGGCAGAAAGTTGCCATGGCAGGCGATGGTATCAACGATGCCCCGGCGTTGGAACTGGCTGATGTGGGCATTGCCATGGGAACCGGTACCGATATCGCCATGCAAAGTGCAGAAGTCACATTGGTAAAAGGTGATTTGGACGGAGTTGTCCGGGCGCGGGAATTAAGCCACAAGGTCATGCGTAATATAAAGCAGAATTTGTTCTTTGCTTTTGTTTACAATTCACTCGGCGTTCCGGTTGCAGCCGGAGTTTTATTCCCGGTTTTTGGAATTTTGCTTAGCCCCATTATCGCAGCTGCCGCTATGAGTTTTAGCTCAGTTTCGGTTATTTCTAATGCATTACGATTAAGAAAAGTATAGTTTAATTAATAGAATAAAAGTTTATGAAAAATTTAGTAAAAATTTCAGGAATAGTTGTAGCATTATTGGTCTTGTTTACAGCTTGTGAAAAAGATGAGACCAATAATCCAACTGTAGATGGTGTTTACGAAGGCACTTTAAACGGTTCGCAAACTAAAAGCACCGCAGAAGTGGCGGAAAGCATTCCGGCTACTACCGAAATTACAATTACCGGCGAAAATGGAATCCGGGTACATTGTTATACGGAGAATTTCGATACCACCTTTATGATGAATTATTACATGGACAACGATAGCGCTCACGTGTGCTACACCGGCGATGACTTTGAAGAAATGTATGGACACATGCTCGGTGAGGGGCACAGTGGCGGAATGATGGATGACATGCATGATGGTGAAACCGAATGGATGCACCACATGAGTGAAGAACATAATGAAGGTGATGAACACTTTGGAGGTTTTGATATGACAAATCACAGTTTTTCGTACACCTTTCAAATGGATATGAATGATCCATCGGATGATTTGCATTTTCAAGGTATAAAACAGTAATATTTATCAAACATTAAAATTATAATGATATGAAAACAAAAGTGTTAAGTTTAGTAACTATGTTCCTTCTCGGAGCAAGTATGGTATTTGCCCAGGCAAAAACCGAAAAATTCGAAGTAAAAGGTAATTGCGGCATGTGTGAAACCCGCATTGAGAAAGCCGCCAAATCTGTCGATGGTGTTACCAAAGCAGACTGGAACAAAGAAACCAAAATGATAGAGCTTTCCTTTGATGAATCCAAAACCTCGGTATCCAGTGTGCAGAGGGCTATTGCCAAAGTAGGGCATGACACACCTATGCATAAAGCTGACGATGAGGTGTACAATGCACTTCCCGGATGCTGCAAATACGACCGTACTGAAACTAAGAAAGTAATGGAAATGAGAGGTCACGAAGACCATAACCATTAATCTAAACAAAGGCTGTCTGAAAAAAGGGCAGCCTTTTTACCCTATATTTAATGTAGTTATTGTCACGTCCTAAAATAACCTGCCCCAAATGTGGTCATCAAAAAGAAGAAACAATGCCGGTAGATGCATGTCAGTTCTTTTTACGAATGCGAAAAATGTCATACAGTTTTAAAACCAAAGCAGGGAGATTGTTGCGTGTTTTGTTCTTATGGATCAATAATATGCCCACCTGAACAGAAAGGTGAAAATTACTTAACTTCTAATCACAGTTGGGTCTCGAATAGAAAGGTGTGTTATCTGACCCTAGTGATTTATAACTAATTAACTGATATTTCGCAGTTATATAAACAATTAAAAAACAGCTCTTTGGTTAATATGATAATTCCGCACCTAACGGCGCTCGGGCATTACTCAAGCATACAATTTCTACCATAATTTCGCACCTGTATTTCAACTGCGCTCAATAACCAACGGTGCTTCCCGAAATATATCGAGCCTCGTTAGAGGCGATATTATGGTAGAAACAATGATCGAAATGGAATTTCGCCGCGATGTATCGTTAAATGGTATGACTAAAAGAATTATCGGCGAACGGGTACAGGGGTAAAATAAAATCGCGCCATATATAATATTGCTAATCAGGGTGTTGTCAACTGCGAAACTTCAGTAATTAATTTTAATAAAATGAAACAGATGAATAACAAACTTACAATAATTGTAACGCTACTTATACTTTTAGGGGCTTCAACTAAAGCCTCTGCAAGATTTACAAACAGCCCGGCGCCTGCTGTTAAACAGGATTCTACCAAACAAGAAAGAGTTATTTACTACGAAGTTTTTGGTATGGATTGTCCGGGGTGCCAGTCAGCCCTGGAAAAGCAGGTAAATAAAATTGACGGAGTTGCAGGGTCAAAAGCAAGCTTCAGAGAGAAACAGGTGGTTATAGAATTGAAGCCTGACGCCAAAGTTTCTAACGAAGAAGTCGAAAAACGTATTAAGAAAGCCAATTTTACGCCCGGCAAGAAAATTAAACCTCTAAAAGATGAGGAATAAAGCCTTCAGTTTTGTATTACTGGCGGCCATTTTATGCTCCTTCGGGTTACAATCAAAAGCTGAAGGAATTAGTGTGGATGCAGGGCTTACCCCGGCCCAGGATCGTATTATCCTCCGCCTCCAGTACAGAAACATACTCAACCGGATAGGTAGTAACGACCTCCTGGTGCACATGACACCAATGGTTGTTGCATATGGTTTAACCCCGGACATCACTGTGATGCTTCGCAATAGTTACCGTGCAGTGGGGAAAAACGAAACAATGATGGAGATGAACAATCGCTGGATGGATCCATTTCTGATGGGGAAAGTAAAGCTTTACCGCCGTAACACCCGAGAGTATTCACTTGGTGTGGCTGGTTTTGCCGGAACTACATTTCCCGTATTCAACAGCTCGGTATCAAAAACCTTCAGTCCTGTGATAGGCGTAAACGCTTCGTACCGGCCAGGACTCTGGTCGTTCGACTTAAACAATGCCTACGAATGGGTAAGCTATAATACGGAGGACAACCAGGCAGCAGCCAACCAGTTACAAATGAATCTGGCCATTTCGCGCAACATCTTTTTGCCCGGTATAGAGAATTGGATATTATCGCCTGTTCAGGAATTTTCGTTGGTCAACAATAATCCGACCTCAGGGAAATCAGATTTTGTGGGATATATCTCCCCGGGAGTTCAATTTGTATCTCCCCATCTCAAAATTGAAGGATTGTACCAAATTGCAGTAAACTCTTCGCAAACTTCCGAAATTGAATATGGCAACCGATTGATTGTAGGTTTGAGGTTAATGTTTTAGCCTAACTTATTCAAAATCAGGGTTCCTGTTTTATCAACATGAAAATGTACAGGTTGATCCGGGCCCGAACTGGAGGGGATAAACCAAACAGTGTTTGTCCATAATGTCCGATATCTGCATTTCGACATGCTCAATGTATCACGTTGTTGCTCAAATTTAAAATCCTCACATACCCTATGTATGCTGCGGTTTTAAATTCTCACACGCCTTGATCTCGAACATTCTGAACTAAACACTTCACTTTGTAAACATACGAGAGTCTCTTAGAAAACACACAATTTGATGTTGTGCATAATAATAAAACACCTATGAAGAAAACTATTTTCCAATCAACAATAACCTGCCCCAAATGTGGCCATCAAAAAGAAGAAACCATGCCAGAAAATTCCTGTCAATTCTTCTATGAGTGTGAAAATTGTCATGAGGTTTTAAACCCCAAACAGGGCGACTGCTGTGTGTTTTGCAGTTACGGAAGTGTCAAATGCCCGCCAAAGCAGCAGAATATGAATTGTTGTTAGATTTCTATAATGGTAAAAAGGGGTTTATTTCTTTATATTTGTTCGTGAAGCTTTTAGTAATTGCTAATTAGAAAACACAAATACAATGGTCACCTGGTTTGAAAATACCTCTTTACCAATACTATTTATAATAGGTATCATGTTTTTGATTCCGCTGGCATTGTCGCAACTTACAAAAAAGTTGCACTTACCCAATGTAATCGCTTATATGATTGCTGGTATTGCTTTAGGACCTTCGGTTTTGAACTTAATGAATGAGCAAATGCTTGGCAATATGGAATTTATTACCCATATGGTGCTAGGGTTTGTGGCTTTTAAAATCGGGTTGGAAATAAACATTAAAGAAGTTATGGCACATGGACGGGGAATTATTATTACCGTTCTTTCCGAGTCGTTCCTCGCTGTTATAATTGTTGCACTACTGTTATATCTTTTCACCGGTAATCTGGCGTTAGCATTAATATTCGGAGCTTTAGCTCCGGCCAGTGCTCCGGCCGGCACCATTGCTGTTATTGATGAGACAAAATCTAAAGGCAGCCTCACTCAGACCTTATATTCTATCGTTGGCATAGACGACGGATTGGCCATTATCATATTCGGGTTGATAAGTCCAATAGCTATGTTTCTTCTTTCACATTTGGGCGGCGAGGGAACTCTTGATAGCAGCATTTGGACTTCCCTTATTGAACCTTTTCGTGAAATCGGGCTCAGCATCTTATTGGGTGGGGCAACTGCTATGCTGTTTATTTGGTTGAACCGTTTTAAAGGTTTTCGTGGAGAGTTAATGCTGCTTTCCTTTGGTGCAGTGATATTGGTTACCGGAGTTAGTCAACTGGCAAATCTCTCGGAGATTCTCTCGGGCATGGTGTTTGGACTTGTAATCGGGAATTACCCGAAACTCGAGGAACTAAAAGAGTATGAAGAAGAAGAAGTTGGTTTTATTATTCCGCTTTTTTATCTTTTGTTTTTTACCATTGCCGGAGCTAATCTGCATTTAAAATCTATTCCGGCCTTAGGCATGATCGGACTTTTGTATGTTATTGGCCGAATAGCCGGATTAGGCGGAGGTGCTTTTGTAGGAGCCAGTCTTGGTAAAATGGAGCCCAAAGTACGTAAATACCTGGGCTTTGGAATACTTTCACAAGCCGGTGTGGCGATTGGTCTGGCCCTTATTGTTAAAAACCGTTTCCAGGGCATGGGACCCGAAATCGACGATGCCGGGCTAACCATGGGTAGTCACATCGGAAACATTGTTTTCACCACCATTACAGCCACCAGTGTGGTTTTTGAAATTCTTGGCCCAATCCTGACCAAATTTGCACTTAAGAAATCAGGGGAAGCACAGGTCTGATCTATTAATGCTTCATCACTGCTCACGGTGTTTTAAAAACGAGTGCAACGCAGGGTTTGACGCTTTCTTGCAAAGAACACATAATTTTTAGTTTGCCACCCCACAGACGTAAGCATATATGGCAACTAAAGTTTCAGCTCTGCCAAAATGCTGGTTGGGGCAAGTGGTGTCGATTAACCCAACTTGAAAACACAAACGCATAAATAACTTCCATTGAGTGCATTATGATTTTGTTTTTTACAATTGGGGGACTACTTTTGTTTTTCTAACATATGGGCGGTGTTTAAAATTATGGCTGT